>JAJXYJ010000022.1 GCA_021780615.1 bacterium
CCCACATTTTCTACGAGCATACATCAAGGGCCTACTGCGCTTCCCCTATTATCTTATCAATAAATCATGACCCTTTCATTCCAACGTTCTTGAGAACGTTGGAATGAAAATAAAACACACATCATATCGTAGATGAACATATGCACTTATAAAAAGCGGCACTATATAATATGGGGTATACTATGCATATAGATACAGAAATATATCCCATTCATGCCCTCAACTACTGATATTCAAACAAAACCTCCCAAGCAGCGAAAAAAATCATTTCGTGATCTTGAGCGCATGGTAAGGGGCTTTTCAAATCACCGGAGAATTGAAGTTATGGAGCTCCTCTCGCAAAAACCAGAACTATCTATTATGGATATATCCCATGAGCTTAACGTTCATTTTAAAACAATCTCTGAACATGTTCGCCGCCTTGCTATCGCCGGCATCGTAATAAAACGAAACCAAGGAAAGGAAGTGTGCCACGCGCTCACCAACCGCGGAAATATCATTCTCACGTTCTTGAGAACGTTGGAATAAAGATTAATACACTAAAACTGAATCCATGAAGGTGGAAGAAGATCTTTGGGGACAAGGCTCTTTTTCTTAAACCACACCTTCGGCGCAATAACTATTTTTTCCTTGTTTGAATCAAGCCATGCCCCCCACCAGCTAAACGAGCTATTAGCAATAATATGGTGCTTGCAACTCGCCATAAGCATCAGTTCTTCATAATCGGGCAGATGGTAATCACTCACATAAAATATCTTTGGATTCTTATTCTCATGTTCTTGAGAACGTGAGAATAAAGATTGGTGAGATTTGATCCAGGCGATGTCATCTGAAAATACAAAAAACACGGGGTTTTCCACTTGTGCATACATAGCATCAATCGCCTTGTGATAGTACGTCTCCGAGCATACGCCATAGTTTCTTTGTAATGTCGCATTACTCACATAATCTCCTCGCCGCACATGCACCGACACGGCATTTACTTGCTGCATCGCGTCTGCTATTTTTTTTGCCCGATCACTTAAAGAATTCTTGAGGGTAAAGTCTTTACGGATACTATCAGCAACATCATCAAAATATTTCCAACTTTGCCAAAAGCCGTCCAGATATGCATTGTCACCAACATGGAACATATGCTCATCAAACCCCTTATAAAACTGACGAAATATTTTCTTCCGCGTAAAACGATAGATTTTTGAAAGAAGGCCGAGGGGATATTTGAGATTATTAATTTCTGTCTTAGATGCAAAATCTTCAATAATATTAAAATTCCCTAACGCATACAATCTTTGCGTATCATTCGGATGAATGCCGGTAACAACGTCAATTTTAAAGTTAACGTTGTTATGCAAAGAAGTCGCTCTTCCCATGGCATATTGAAACATCTGATTTCCCAAACCCCCATTTAATCGAATAATAATCATAATGATATATACGTATGAAGCGATGAGTGTCTGAACATAGGATCTTGGCTTGGTGTATAAAACACATGGGCTTTTTTTCCTATGGCGGCAGCAAGTGTCGCAGTCCCAGTTACCAAACAATATATTTCCTTGACCGACGAAAGGATGTCTACAAAATCCCATATAGATGCCGCCCCCAAGAATGCACCAAATGAAAGAATGGGCACAGCTCTCTTCCCAAGTATTCTCATTTGGAAGTCGGGAATGATTACATGCTTCTTAAAGTACCCGCTTACTTTAAAAGCACTTACGAACCCTGCGCTGGTAATGTAATTGGGATCGTATACGCTCGCAGATTCAAAGCCGGAAATAATTTTAGGCTTATAATACAGCTCCGGGTCATGCATTCTCTTCCCGTCATCCAAACCGAAAGAAAGCATTTTATTATCCAGTATATTGTAGTTGTCAGAAGGAACAAAAATACCCTCAGCGCTTTTTCCAGGCCTATCAACAAAACCATCGATATAGGGATTGAGCTCCCACACTAATTTTTTATACGCCTTGTTTCTAAAATTGGATTCATTGGAAATAAGAACTCGTCGATACACCCCTGTTTCTTTGGCGATACGCGGAATATGGCTGTAAAACAGATGATCGCCAAGCCCAGCATTGGGAATAAAAAGAGTCAGCGTTTTATCATTCATGAGGGTGTCTATCGATTATTTTTATAACCTTGCGTCTTGTCAGCGCAACACACAGAAAAATCCACGCCTGCTCGGCAGCACGGTATAACGTCATTGTATACAGCTTCCTAATTGCCCTTGTGGTGAGTGAATGTTGCATATAGTTTCGCCTCTATTTTTCGCAAGATATTCCGATGGTAATCCTTGCACGGAAAAACGGACTCTAAAAAACCATCTTCCACACTATACCCGAAATGTTTTTCATACAACTCCAAAAATACTCTTGTTTGAGAAACAAGCTCAAGATTATCCAGAACAAACTGACGCGGAGAAAATGTCTTTTCTTTGACAATCATGCGATCAAGAGATTCGCCAAAAGATTCTATTCCCTTTACCACAATGCCGCACCTGGCATCAAAATAAGGAGCGGCAGTGCTTTCTTTGTCGAATCGCGTATCGGAAACAGCCTTATCAATCACCAATACGGGAACACCGCATGAAAGCGCCTCCTGGAGCGCAATTCCCTGGCTCTCATACCCCCCGACCCAGACCATGAATCGCGCTTTTTGAAGAGCATTTTTATATTCGGCTTCATTATACGATCCGTAGCGCATAATTTCATATGGCATGCCCTTGCGCGAAAGCAAGTCGGTAACATGATGCAGATCTTCCTGCTTCCTGTTCTTAAAATAAACCAGAATAACATCTTTGTGTCCGTCGGATGTTTTGTATTCTTCCGTATCGATGCCGACCGGCCACACTTCCATCGGCGATGCGGTATATCCTCTCGCACGCCAAACATTCTTTACTATTTCCGATGGCTGCACATAAACCGTTCTCAAAAGATTTATGCTCCGAGGAATGTTTTCCGGATTCACGAACAAGTTAGGTCCCACGATAATACCCGCATCCTTCCGTATTTGTTTCAATGCGTACAACGCTGCAACATCATCATGTATCCACAGGCGTTTGCAGCAGTTCAGGTCCTTATTAATGACATACGGATACCCCATTCTCTCCAGACCCTTCACTAGATTATGCACAACTTTGTGTGGGCCACGGATAGTAGTATTGCGGAACGATTCGGAAATAATATTTATCATAACACTTTAATCCCCCTGAATCCTTTGTACCTCCCTTCCACCCCTTCTATCTGCGGACCAAAAAAATCAAGTTCGTAACCGGACAAGACTGACCGCCACCACTCCTGTGTACGCACATGCCACATAAGATGGTGATGTTCAATGCCCCACGGTTCACTAAAGCCAAGAATGCTTCCTTTGGGAGCTGACCGCAACACGGCACATATTTTCAAAACCTCTTCATCGCGCAAATGAGCAAAAACACATCCGGTAAAAAAGGCCGCCGGCTTATCAATCTTCTTCATAAGGGCGGCAAGCTGTTCTTCGGCAAATCCCTGTATCCAATGAATGTTCCCGAATGCAGCGCCTGTATATATCTTACGTGCAATAATAATCGCTGCATCGGACGGCTCAATGGCATACACATCTTTAAAATAGCGGCTTAACTCTGCCGATAGCCAGCCCGCACCCGATCCGATATCAATAGCAATATCTCTATGATTTGGGTACATTTCTAAAAGATCTCTGAATTTATTCTCAGGACCATTGAATAGATCCTCGCGCTTATATTTTTCTGCCGTCGCCTTTTCTACGGCAAGCTTGCCCTCCTCTTCATACTCGGCATTGTGGCGCTTGTAGCTGCTCTTTTTTCCCTGAAAAAAGCGCGAAACAGTGTCTCGAATGAATATCTTTATTAGTTTCATATCTCAGGTATATCAGAAAAAGCGGAATCAATCCATTGCTCAAACGTTCCAATGTTGTTCTGTATAAGGAATAAAGGAGCTCCCTTTTGATATGCCGAATCGCCCATTGCAGCCAACTTCCCCTCTTTTTTTAATGAAACAAACTCTTCCATAAAAGAGGCGTACGCATCCGCATCATCGATACCAGCCACTCTGCTGAAGGAATTATCTAAATATTCAAGGTGCGCATTCCATAGACGGGACCGGTGCGTAATAACAGGTTTTTTTGAAAGCATCGCTTCAGCTATGTTAAGCCCAAACGACTCCCCATCGGCACGAAAATGCGCCAACACATCAATAGCAGCATAAAACGCCCACACATCTTCTTCACGAAAGCTCGGATCAAGAAAATGCACGTGGGGTATGCGTTCGTCCTCCACGATTTTTCTGAGAATCGGCGGCGGAGACATGATAAGATAATGTGCCTGGGGATATGTTTGCACAATTTTCTGAAACGCCCTGATGCCTATGGGATCAAAAATTCCATCATCAGCCCTTCCAATTCTTCCAAAAACTATATCATTGTCAGAGAGCCCCAGAGAACTCCGTAAACCAATCCCTCTCTTGAAAGAATCGGACAAGGGCCCCTCCGTTGGTATATACATTACTTCAAGGCCCTTTTCTCCAACGTATTGAGAAACTCTTTTTTTAACCTCTTGGGAAATGCATATGCTCTTGGCGACATTTTTCTGGACCAATGGCGATGCAAAAATATTAATCAGAATGATTGGAATAGCATTAATAAGATTAAACGGAAATTCGTTGTATCCAGATCCAGCCGTCACCAAAAGATCTATGTTTTTTTCGCGCAGCACCTCAAAAACGGACGGACACATGCCATGCACCACATACGGATACAAAGAGTCCATGGAAGCATAGTCAAACTCAATAAGTTCAACATCTCCGCTTTTCACATACTCAGCTCTCCCGTCCAGGCGAATACCTCCGGAACTCCCTCTGGGCTTAGGGGAGTACATGAAATACACATTATACCTTTCCTTATTCAGGTGCCTTGCTAGAATTTGCAGATTTTTTTCAGTACCACCAAAACTGAGTCCGGAAATATGGTAAAAAAGGATATTCTTTTTTCCCCCATGGGGCGTCGACACATAAGATACATCCTTTTTCTCCAAACGAAGCTGCTTTAGCGCCTTCCGTTTTCCCAATTGTTCACGCATGCGTACAACCATCCTCTTTAAAAAAAGAGGAAGACGTAAGAATATTTCTTTTGCAACGATACACATACTCATTTCAATATCTTGTTTTTTATATCGTTTGCCCGCACCACAATTGGATGAAATGTCTTTGCCTTTGGCTCGCGCCCAACTCGCCGCACGAATTCGTCATGGAGCTGGCGCACGTGCCATATCTGTAGCGGCTCAAAGAATCCGATGCCGTACTGATCGAACCAATCCAAAATCTGCTGTAAGTGCCAGGTGGGAGGAAGCGCATCCAAATGTTTAGGCAATTCTATTCCTTCAAGCCATCTTTGAGGAACGGGCGTAAGATGCGTGTCCGGTACATCTAATGTTATGGAATAGGTATTATTAATACGTTGTGGACTTCTGTCGCCTTTTATTAATTCAACGCATCGATACCACGCCTGTTTTATCTGCGCCCGTTCCCACGGTACAAATTGAAGATGGAGCAATGGGAACATTTCTTCCCGCACCATTCCGGTCCCCGGCCCGGGAACACGGGTAGTATGGTCGTTTATGACAAATTCCCTTTTATAATCCATCTTCCTGTCATCCCAAAACGCTATTGGCTTATACGATTTTTGCCATGCTCCATCGCACCGGTATCGGAACAATGATTTCCATAATTGCACCCAGTTGAATTCAAACAGAAATCCAGGCGATAATTTCCCGAGAAGATGGGGCAGTTCGTTCTGAAAAAATATCGGCAAAATGAATTCGTCCGCATCGAGGCAGAACACCATATTCTCACCATCAAAATCACGCGCCGCATCAAGCAATTGCCACCGCACCTTATTCGAATGCCCGGACTCCTTGTTGTCTATTAATACGACTTTGTGAAATTTTTTTATTATCTCCCTGGACCCATCGTTCGACATCTGATCCGCAATAATAATGTGGTCTGAAAAAATAGATGCGTTCTTCAAGAACGATTCCAATATCCAATCCTCATTTTTTGTCGGAAGAAGGGTAATTATTTTCATGTTTTTTTAACTTCTTAAAAAGGGCATTCAGAAAAGCGTTTGTATTTTTAAAATATTTTAACCACCGCACTATCACATTTCCTCTTTGGGTCTTCCTATAAATCCTCCACATCTCCTTTTGCGTAATGGGTCTTTCTAAAAAATACTCAAAAATCTCTTTTCCTGAATTAAGCCAATTTTCAAAATAATCAAAAGAGTCTCTCCATTCAATCCTCAAAACAAGGTCATCTTTTTTACTTGCTTTCCGCATTTTATTAAGCACCCTATAATAAACATAAAAATATTTAAACGTAAATCTTATCTTCCCATCAACTAAATCGATAATCCATCTATGATGAGCCGCCCCAGTTAATTTTTTTGTCTCTATGCCAAAAGTTTGTTCATATATCCTTGATGGTATTTCTATATACCCGGACTTACTCACTCGTATAATTTCTGAGCATACCCACAATGGATCCCTAATATCTTCAAGAACATGGGAACAGATGCTGTAATCAAATTGCTTATCATAAAATGGCCAAAGTTCGCGAGAACATATATCATGCTGCACATAGGTGTCTTTTGAAAATCTCTCCTTACTATTTCCTTTCGCCTGATTCCAATGGACATTGTCATAGGGAACAATATCTATAACAACATCAGCTCTTTTCGTAGGAGCATACGCAGCACCAACATCAAGAACCTTAAAGGAATCAGGAATTGTTTTTAAAATATCCAACAAAGGGGTTTCTGTTTTTTTAAGCATACAATCTGTAAAAGGTGTTAAAAATAAAAATATTCCCACATCTCAAGACTAAACCAGTAATCAATTTCATATCTACGCTATTTTTTTGAAAGTTTATCAAAAACACTAAATTTCTTATAGATTCTATCATTTTCCTCAATGTGAAGGAAATTTCTTCCTCCACTCAAACTACGTCCATTATTTTTAAATTCTCCTCCAATTTCATTTGATTTTATAAAGTTACTAACCTGAGCAGCTCTCACGCACCACTCAAAATCACCGGCTATTTTAAAGCTTTCATCAAATGGCCCAACCTTCTCATAGAAATCCTTTGAGAACATAAAAAATGGTCCGCAGTGCATGGATTCAGTAAATTCTTTTCTATCAAATTTAGGAGGAATAATAAGCTTCTTTTTAGCCAAAACATTAATGCCCGCAATCCTTATATACCTCTTGTACCAAAATGGAAAATAAACCAAAGATGATTCTTTTTGCAGCAATTTAATGCCATCAACAACAGCATTAGCATACCGAATATCATCAACATTCCAAAAGGCAATATAATCACCATGAGCCAAAGAAATGCCCCTATTCCAACTGGCATAAAGCCCTTCTAATTCAACCTTAAGCACCCTAAACCAGTTTGACTCCGCGCTCCTTAAAAGATCTTCCTCTTTCCTCGATGTATTGTTGCTAATAATAATAATCTCAAAATCAATCTCCTTTCCAGATATATTTTTTGCAAAGCGATCAATGGCAGATAGGTATGTTTTTAAATATTTCTCTGATTTATAAAGAGATGTTATAAATGAAATCATGTCATTTTTTTGGCTTGGCCACAAAACTATCGTCAGATGCGACTAATGAATCAAGATTATTTAAAGTACATTTTCCCCCGCTAAGAGAAAAAAGATCATAACCATTTTGTTCAAACCAGACGTATATATCTCTATGGTTATAGGGATAATTTTTAAGATTCAATAAAGAAATTTCCAGAAAAATTACCGGCTGGCAATGCTGTATAAAATAATGACCTCCATCAAGTATAAATAGTTCGGCACCCTCGGTATCAATCTTTATTACATTAATCATGGGCTTACCAATACCAGCCCACCACTCGTCTAACGTCACAACATCAATTTCTATGTTCTTAAACTTCTCTCCACGTCCAGTATTTATTAATCCATCACCACAAGAAGCCCAATCCTCATGTGAAACAAAATTTGTCCGACCAGAAATATTACTCACCCCCTGACGAAAAAGTTTTATACGCTCACCAAGCTGATTAGCAAAAATCGTGATAGAAAATAATTCACTCTGATTGTCTCCTGGCTCAAAAGCATATATATGAGCATCTAAAACCTTGCTTGCAACATACAAACTAATCAAGCCTATATTGGCGCCTATATCTAAAAATAGTTTTTGTTCTGTTTTCTCAAGTTCGTTTACGACTTTTTCACATAACTCTCTTTCATATATCCGATCAGGGCTTCCAAAACGAATTCTCTCAATAAGACCATTTCCCCTTCCATAATAAAGGTCAAACCCGCAATATTTCATGTTATTAAGGTATGGCTTAAATGTGTCAAAAAAACCATATAACAAGGACCTCATCTTGCGCAGATAAGCCAAAGAGAATTTGGGAAAAATTTTTTTAAATGTAACCATGGTCATATTCTATAATTTAGATTTAATGTTTCTTAAAATAGTTTTCATAAAAATCATTAAAGTAATAATTACTTTATTAAATTTTTGCACATACGAACGACCGCCTGACGCATACCATAATTTTATAAATTCCAATTCTTTATAATTTAAACGTATATTCCAAATTAATTGATGAGGGTGATCAACTTTACCAATGGGACTAGCAAATTTATGAACATCATGAATCTTGAAATCACCCAGATATTGCCTCATAAGCAATGACAAAAGAGTGGTATCGTGTCTAAATAATTTACAACCTCTCACAAATTGATTTTTATTTACACCCTTATTTTTCCAAAGATCCCCAGAGGAAAACCCAAGAGTTAACCCTGCCACACTTGCATCATAAAGATGGTGCGTGACCGGAGTAATAACTGAATCATTTTTGAATCCAAAAATCCCCGCAGCAATACACGTTTCCTGAAAATATTTTTCTTCTATGGGAAATAATTTTTTGAATTCATGCGGAGTAATGAGTTCCAGCGGCACATCTTGGCTAACCGAAAAATAACCATCAGACTCAATAAGATTAAATATCTCATCCAGTGGACGAAGTACTTGGCACCCGGCGTCAAGATAAAAATTAAGGCGCGCTTTGGGATGGATAAAAATATAAGATTTCCACGTATAACAGCTTCTCCAATGATTACAAAAGGCAGGTATAGGAAGAACGGTCACTCCATTCATGCCATTCAATTCCGCAACAAAATTTGGGAGCAGACCAAGGTTGTATACAAAAATAGGAGGATGGTCCTTGTAATTCGCCTCTATGGATCCTATAAGGTTAATAAGCGAAGGGAAAAATTTGTTCGAACATGATGTTATGATGGCGCGTTCCATGGATATAGAAATATTATTTAAAATTAAACACAAACCCCTGAAGAATGAATTTTAGTTGCTTTCTGGTTTTTTTGAAAAATGCCATAGATAAAGGGACCAGAGAATAAGATATGAGTGTGGCAATTGCCCCGCCTATAATGCCGTATCGTGGTATGAATAATATGTTCAACAACACATTAGTAACCATGCCAACCATAGAAGAAATAAAAATTATTTTCGTATAATTCTCTGCGATAAGATACTGATTGACTGCCACTCCCAACGATACCGCAACACCCGCCCACACGTAGATTTGCAACACAGGCACAGCTTCTCCATAAGCGCTTCCGTACAAAAAGACAACGACAACGTGCGATAGGATAAATATGGGGACAATGATACCAAGAGAAAACCATATCAAAAGAGAATAAAGTCTCTTGAGACGAATGGCATAAAAATCTTCCCCAACTTTTTTTGCATTAATAATAGCGGGAAAAAGAGAGCTGACTATGGCTGCGGGGAAAAAATACCACGCCTCAGAAAGACGCGCCGCAACATCATACAGTCCTACCGCAGCAGAATTCATGAGTTGACCGATGATAATCTGATCAATTCGTGAATAGATTGCCGTAAAGGCAGCCGCCAAGATAATGGGCCATGAATCCATAAGCATTCTTTTTGCAATAGAAGAGTTGAAATACCAATGAAACACGCTGTGTGCTTCCTTGTGGTAGAGATACACATAACCAATTGCATAAAGAATCGTTTCAGACATAAAAATAAAAGAGAAGTAGAAAACATTAACGCCAAGAATAACAAAAATTATTTTAAGAACAGAAAGGGTTACCGCAACAATAATGGACATAATCGTTGGATTCCGGGAAATAACCTTTGATTGGAAATAATAGCTAATAATGGAAAACGGTTGGAAAAAGAAAGATGCGGCAATAATGGCAATCATTATCGTTGTCAGAGATATGCCATTAAGAACAGCCGACACAACGCACACCAAAAGAAATGCAAAAAAAGCTCCTATAAACTTGAGCATGAGAGCGGTACCAAAATATTTTCTCTGCTCATCGGGGTGAGCCACAAGTTCCCGAAATAGGATATTATCAATCCCAAGACTGGCTATGAATGAAAACAATCCAGAGAAGCTTATGGCGTAACTCAAGATGCCATAATTACTCGGGCCAAGATAGCGGGCAAGATATGCCGTCACAAAGAATGCGACTATCATCGTGATAATCTTTCCCACAAATATCCATCCGGTATTTTTAAAATACCGCCGAAACCCTTCGTGCACTCGCAAACGCGCAAACGCATCGGTAAAAAAACTTACCGTATTATCATATTGCAAAACAATTTTTTCCTTTACACCATTCATAACTAATTACCAATTTTTTGTTTTTTCTTTTGCTTCCGATTTTACCTTTTGGTATGCATCAGTCGCCTTTTGATCAACTTCCGGAGAAAGCAGGCGCAAAAGCTCATGCCCCAAAATACGATATTGTCCGCCTATCTTATTGGCACGAATAAGCCCCCGTTTTAACAGGCGCTTTATCGTGCTTTCACTTATTTTAAGTATTTTGCGGGTCTCTTCGGTGGTGTATACCGCCGTTGGTTTTATCTCCTCCTGCATAGGTCAGATTATAGCAGAAAGGGTCAGAAAGGGTCAAGAGGGCTATTCTATTATGAGAATAGAATTTTCAATTTCCAGTTTCCAATGATCAATAAATTTTAAAATTGATCAATTATATAATTGTATAATTTATTGGAAATTGGTCATTGACCATTGAAAATTTTAACTTATTGGAAGTTTATCGTCTTCCACGTTCCTGCTTTGATAAAAGCCTCTATCTGATCAATTCCCGCCGCCTTATCAGGCCGGACTTTACGCAGGCCCTCCGCGGCATCCATGGAGTGCACCGCATCGTGTTTATCGTAATAGTAACGCAACAGGAAATAATATGCCTGCGCCATAGTGTTATCATTAAGATATGCTCCATTATTTAACGACAAAGCAGTATCCAACTCACTCAAACCTTGTGTGTAGTTTTGTTCCCCCGAAGTTACCAGAATAAGACCATAGTAGTAATGTGCCGCATATACTTTCGGATCAAATGAAATAGTTTCCTGCATTAACGACAGCGCCGCAGGAATTTGATTATCCAATGCTAAATCATATGCCAATAGATATCGCGTATCTTGCCGCTTGGGCGATAATGCCATTGCTTTGCGGTATGCATCCTCCGCATTTTTATAATATTGCGGAAATCCTCCTTTTTGTGCCAATGCCTCGTACCCTTGTCCCAGGGTAATATAGTAGCGCGGATTCCATGGTTCTCGCGCAACCAAATCAGCCATCTCCGCAATGCCCACCTGCATCGCCGGCAACCACTGATTTTGCGGCATCGTACCGGATTGCCCCGTAAGCGTGCTCAAAAAGTGCATGCGAGTAAGTTCCTGAATGTAGTTATACGGGGTAAACACTCCCGCCCCTTTCGTGTTTGTAATACTTTGCACACCCCCAGGGGATTGAATGGTGTTTAAATAATCTCTCATTTGTGCAAACGGCACCCACGTCCAAGCAATTAATGCAACAGCAAAGAATATGGCGAGTGCGCCAATAACAGCATCGTAGACGATATACAATTTTGAATTTCGATTTACGAATTTTGAATCACTAACAACATTCTGCACCTCTTCTTTTATTTTTGAAATTCGAAATTCAAAATTCGAAATTGATTCAATACTTGAGCAATAAATAAGGTATGCCAAAAATGCAAAGAATACCGGGTACGTGACAATAGAATCAAACACCGTCAGATTTTGTACAAAATACGATACGCCAAAAAAGAGGAGCGCAGCCATAGCCACCGAAAACCCTTTACGCTTGAATATCAACCACACAAATGATCCCCATATGCCCAAATATGCCGCCAACCCCACAACGCCATTCATCACCAACACATCCATAAGTTTATCATGGGCTCGATCAAACCAGAGCTGTTCGTATTCAAAATATTTTGGATTGTAGTATGCGTTATACGCCACCGAAAAGTTTTCTGGGCCCCAGCCGATGAGAAATTCTTTCATACTGTTCTCACTTGGGTTTATGGCATGCAAGCTGACACCCAATGAAATAAGGCGGGTTTCAGTGCTGGGGTCATGGAACGTGAATGCCGCAATGCGATTAAAGCCCGGAATTTTTTGCCAAAATGTATCATGCTTGGTCGCATAAAATGCCCCTCCCAACACCACCGCAACTGCAATAGCCCACAAAGAAACTTTCTGCAATGTTGTTTTGCCGATGGAAATACTCTTTCCTTTGATGGCCATATACGCAAGCACTGCCGCAAGCCCCACAGCCGCGCCAACAATCACCCCGCGCGTTTCACTGATGAATATACCATACACCGATACCGGCACCATGACTGCGGCAAAAATTTTCCAAAACGATCGCCACCCGTGTGATACAATAACAGAATCTTCTTTTTTAGTATCAAGAAATACTAATACCCCCGCAAGAATGGTAAAAAGAAAAAACTCACCAAGATATATGGGATTACCGGTCGTTGAAGATGGGCGCACAACGCCGTTTGCAAATTGAATGAACGCGTCCAAAAACATGTATGCTCCAACACCCAACGAAATTTGAAAGAATCGCATCCACTCCTTACGCTCAAAAAGCAATGCCGTAAGCACAAAGAACCCAAAGAAAAAGAGCATGTTTAACAGCCCCTCGGCGCGCTCCACGTCGCCAAAGAATGCACGGTACACGTCTTGGGCAAATATCGTGCTGATGATAAGCAGTCCCATAAATACGGTAGTAAAGAGTCCTACAGGGTTTTTGAGTACGCGCTTCAATTTGTCGTGCATCTCTTGGCGAAATTTTTTGGCATAAAAAAGGTAGCTGGCGAATAGAATCCAGGCCACCCCCACCGCCACGCGAATGAGAATATTTTTGCCGCTGATGTAGGGAAAGAAAAGCGAATCAATGACGATGAGCGGGGATACCGCCAACGCGTAGAGAATATATTTGATAGTGGAACGCATAATATAAAGGTATTAAGGAATAAGTAGTATGTATTAAGGAAGAGAAGTAAAATATTCTTCCACCTTTTATATGTACTTATTTCTCATATTAATAAACGATATCAAATACTATCAAAGAATGTAAAAAAATACCACTTAAGCCTGTATCAGGCGCCCCCTCTGTTATGCTGAGCGACGCATTCCTTTCTGTCATGCTGATCCGCCCAGGGCGGAGAAGCATCTCCTCCCTATCATAAGACCCCTGCCTGCCGGCAGGCATCTATACTGCCTCATCATGAGATTCTTCACTCCACTTCGTTTCGTTCAGAATGACAGAAAAAAGAATGACATTCATCATGTCATGCTGAGCCTGTCGAAGCATCTCCTCCCGATAAATCCTCAAAATGAGGATTTTGTTTTTGTATGAGAATAATTTTTTTATCCCTTTTCCATCCTTTTATTTTCTTTTCAGCGGCAATAGCTTCTTGCGGAGAAGAAAATATTTCATACCACACCAATTTATGCACATTGTATTTTGCCGTAAATCCTGGAACAAGTTTCTGAGTATGCTCATAGAGCCTGCGTTGAAGGTTGTTTGTTACTCCCGTGTATAAGACGGAGTTATACTTGTTGGTAAGTATATACACAAAGTATTCTTTGCGCATAGAAATATTCATTTTAGTGTAGCAAAGACTTTGCAAAATACATAGAGAGATTATTGCATGAGACCCTTCGCTTCACTCAGGGTGACAGAAAAAAAGATGACAAATCTTTTCGTTATACCGAGACCCCTGCCTGCTGGCAGGCATCTATACTGCCTCATCATGAGATTCTTCACTCCACTTCGTTTCGTTCAGAATGACAACCCTTTCTGTTATGCTGATCCGCCATTACCACATCGTCATGCTGATCCGCCCAAGGCGGAGAAGCGTCTCATTCCCCATAACATTAATTCTCGGCATTCATAACTCACCCTAACCCTCTCTTAGCTTAAGAGAGGGGGTCTTTGATGTACGAAATTCCTGGGATTTCGTACATCATAACGCTTCCCCGTCATGCTGAGCGGAGCGAAGCATCTCATTCTCCCATTCATAAACTAAAAACCCCCATAAAGGGGGTTTTTAGTTTTACAACACTCCAAAGAGCGTCGTTTCTATTCAACTTACTTATTGAACAGAGACGTACGGGGTCTTGAAGATGTTGCTCATGTAGGAAGAATTCGAGAGACCAGTAGATGATGCACTCGTGTTCCACGCTACACCGCTCATGTACATGTAGGTGCTACCCACATTCGCAGCCGTTCCGGGATGCAATGCAGTTGCATTTACAGTAAATGTGGCAGTTGAACCCTTCGGGATATCATAGAATCCAGAGACCTGATTGTAACCAGTCGGATCTTGATATGAGACCGAAGAAGAAGCTACTGCGGCAGTTGTTGCGCCACCCAAGCTAATCTGGAATGCATTAAGGGTCGATGATGCGAGATAGATATCTGCACCATTTGCCGTCACGTTAAACGTGAAGGTTCCCGTCATGGTTCCTGTTGCACCTGCATACGTTCCCGCAGTGTAGGTTGCATTCGCGCTTGTCAAAGCAAACGTCGGAGCAACTTTCATGACATAGAACGTGTCAGATGTGCCGGATCCTGAAAGGCTAGAACCGGTGTATGTGGTGCCATCAGACTTGTAGGCAACCAAACCAGGGGTGTTGACTGTTACAACAGTGCTGCTTGCATTGTTGCCAGCATTTGAGAAATCACCTTTTACCGTGATGACTTTCGTGCTGTTAGCAGGCACCTGGAAGCCATTCATCATGTTGGTGAATGTTGCATATCCAGTTGAAGCATTGACGCTCGCTGACTGCAACAAGTTGCTGCCATCGTACAAGTACGCGACAGTCGGTGTTGCGGTGCCGGCGAAGTTTACTACAGCCTGGTCAACTTTCGCTACATCATTGTCAGTCTTCAAATCGAAGGCGAACAACGGTGCTGCGCTTACATTACCCTGCGTGTCTGAAACAATCGCGCTTGAAAGCGGAGAGTTCGGGTCGCGGGATACTGAAAGGGTTGCGGTTGTTGACAAGCTCTTCTTTGCGTTAAACGTAGTGTTCCACGTTGCAAGCGGTCCATACTGCTGGATGCCTGCGCCATCGGTTCCGCGAACTGCGTTCACAGGAACAGTGATGACCCATCCACCTGTAGGATAGCTTGTTCCACCCACAGCGTATGCAGAGTCGATAGTGGAGTACAACGCTGCCTTGACGTACAAGACATGGTACTGTCCATCAGCCGGAACCACATAGTTCAAGCCAGTGAGATACACATAGTAGTTGGATCCCTGCTTGGTGACAGTGCTGCTGTTCAAAGGAACAGTTGCCAATGTCGCGCCGCTGTCAGAAACAACGGAGAGGGATGACAAAATCTTTGTGTAGGTCAAGATATCATTCGAAGAACCATTACCAAGCTGAAGCTGAATGCGGTCAATGGTGATCGGTGAGTTCTGTGCCTGAAATTCGAATCCTGCGACATTGTCGGCAGTGTCTCCTTCATAGAGATTCTGGCCGTTTGCCGGAGTCGGATTCTGCATGACGGTCAAGATACCTTCAACACCGGTGCTGGGCATCGGGGTTGGGGTTGATGAACCGGTCGGAGTCGTTGACGGGGTCGGAGTCGGGTTTACCGCAACCATTGAGTTGAGGTTCGCGCGAGTGATCGGGCCAAAGAAACCTGATGCCGGCGAAATGCCGACGGAAGCCTGATACTTCGCCAAAGCTGCTTTAGTCATAGGACCAAAGTAACCTGTCGGAGCAACTGACAAAAATCCTTTGCCATTAAGGAATGACTGCAATGCGGTCACTTCTGCACCCTTAGAACCAACAGTGAGATTGCTGGAGTAAGTGTATGAAGATGAACCGGTTGTTGAGCCACCCTGTGAGGACAATTGTGATTGCAAGGTCTGGATCTGGGCCAAGAGGGCTGCGATCTGGGCCTGCAAGTCTGCGGTGGTCTGAGCTTTCGATACTGAAACGAAAGTGACAGCCATTGCGAGAACTAACACAACTGACGCAATTTTTACGAAATTTTTCATATCTGAAATAATAATTGTTGTGTGATTTGTAATGGAAAATTCTGATAGCCTATAGCCGCTTCATATAATCGACCCACTGCTTCATCGGTGAGGACGAGTCAGCAAGCTCATAAAAAGCAACAAAGCTCTTATAGTAAAACAGAATTTTCGACTTCTTTTTAGGAAGTCGGATGTGAAAGCATGGTCACTCCTGCCATGTTCCCACATCCGAATGCCTAAACAATGTATGATTTACAATTTACAGTTTACAGTTTTCAATAATCAATTAATTTTAAAATTATAAAATTTTCAATTCCTGCTTGCCGGCAGGGAAAATTTATTGGAAATTGGAAATTGATCATTGGTCATTATCCACCCACCCTTAAAACAAAAAACTCACGGTAGATACGTGAGACAAAAAAATACCATGCACAATAAACAACACAATGTGCATATGCGCCAGAAGGCAGCATATTTTTTCCGTCTCACTCCTGTTACCACGAGGTACAGGAACAGAAAAAACAAATATGAAATTATAATGTACGTTCCACTTTCACCCATTCGAAATTCGGAACTCAAAATTCACTTTAATTCATCTTATCATACCTCTTATTTTTGTGCAACTCTACAGGACATTGCACAGATAGGTTTACGAGGTTTATGAAGGGTGACTGCAAATTACAACGAGGGGTTTAAAGGACTGTTACACCCCTCCGCTTAAGCTATGGGGCACACGCACCCCTCCGCTTAAGCTATGGGGCACACGCACCCCTCCGCCAAGGCTACAAGGCACACAGCACCCCTCCGCTTAAGCTAAGAACTGCACACAATATACCAATTACCAGTTACCGTTTACCAGTTACTGTTTACCCCCTTTTCTTTCATTCGAAATTCGGAACTCAAAATTCGAAATTATCTTACTAATTACCCCTTATCTCCTCCCCTTCACCCTCAAAAACGAATTCGGGCCTCCAGTGCCTACCCGCTCAATTAAACGCTGATCGGCAAGGGTTTTAATATCGTAGCGTAACGTGCGATCGCTGACGCCGGGAAGTACGGCAATAATATCATTTATATGGCACATAGCCCGCTTCTCAATAACTGACATAATCAGCTTCTTGCGTTCAGTTGAAGTAAGCTGGCGCGCATCCTGATCTGCCTTACTATAAATCTCATGAGAGGTATTGCCGGACTCACCCTCAAACATTGCCGGACTATCTTTTGCCGGACTCTGCTGATGCGACACCGCAGCTGAAGCAGTATCATTGCCGGACTCCATATGAACAGCATATAACAATGCGCTGTTGTGTTGAGCAGACGGCATAACAGTATCTTTTATACTTCCGGAAACATTGGTAGCAGTAGGAGATACATGCGCGTCATCAAAAGCATTGTTGCCAGACTCAAAAGCAACATTGCCGGACTCCTGAGTATCGTTTGCCGGACTATTGCCGGACTTTTCAGACACATCGCGTAACAGTCTGGCAAAGTCAGAAAAGAGCATAGGAGGCTTTGAAAAAATGCTCTCAATGGTGTTTTCTGTACGCCGATGAAGTTGAGCGGCGGCGGCATCTTCGGAAACGCGCTGAATTTCTTGCAGTGCCGTACGCAAATTTCCCGTTTCACGGAGAATGACTTTGGTATTAATATCGTTAATTTCACCAATGTGAGACCCCAACCGAATAACCTCTTCTAACTCATCCAAAGCAACCGCATCTTTAGCAGAAAGATAAGCAAGCGCCTTTGCCTCCAACACCTTTTTAAGATCTACACGTCCCACCGCATCGGCCACCCGAAAGACAGCCCATACGACCTCAAATGATCTCTGCTTAAAAAATTCGAGGGAGTAGTTCATACAATGGTTTCACCATATACCCAACCCCCCACCCCGTCAAATAACAAGTTATCCACAGGGACATTAAAAAGACAGTACGGAAAAAAACAGTACAAAAAAGGACGGCGCAAAAAAAGACGGTACAAAAATATTTTACATTTTCTCCCCCTTGCATCTCATTCCATTTATATCTTATTTCCCCTTGCATCTTTTATTTTGTTTCACGCTCCCCGATTCATACTCCTTGTGTTTCACATTCTATTTTCTACTTCCTACTTTTTTATTTTCTATTTTTTACTCACCGATCCCCACCACTCCCTACTCCCTGCTCCCCTTTCCGTCCCGATCGGGACGGAAAGGGGAGCAGGAAAAACATCAACGCCACCGCAAACCACACCACAAACCATCCGTTAGAAAAAAATTATCACGCTACATATATAAAGATGTTTTTGCTTTCGTGGATGAAACTATCCACAAAAACACCTTTTAGAAAAAATAATGGTGATATAATAAAAAAATATAAAAACATACCATTGAATATTTGCATTGTATAAAAATTACGATGCTACTCATATTTTAAAAGCATGTCGATAAAACACTCACTATGAACCGGTTATCTCTACCATACACCATATGCGCCGTCGTAGACGCCACGTACTTCTTTAGCGCTTTATTTAAAAAGCACACATATCATCCTGAACCGTGGGATGATTTTTATTATCTATGGAAAACCTAATTCCTTTTAATGCTCTCATTATCACCACGCTTATGTGCCTGATCATAAGCAAACGCTTCCACATACTATAAATACACATGAACCATCACACCCACTAATAACCAATTACCATTAAAGAAACCAAATTCAAACATCTATGATGCACTCCGAAGACCAATTATCGCCACCCGCACATACAGCAAGCCGCACACTCCTCATCTCTATTGCCATATGTGTAGGCATTATCGCCCTCAGTGTTGGCGCTCTATTTATATGGGGAAATTATCTCTCCCCCGAAGCTCAGAGCACCCACACCATGCAAAAGAATTATGAGACGTACCAAGTATGGGAACAGCAACACAATCAAGATCTCACCCTGGATACCTATGGAGGCACCACTCCCGAGGAAACTCTGCAACTATTCGTGGACGCACTTGATGATGAAGATATTGAACTCGCGAGTAAGTATTTTGTACTCGATCAAAGAGAACAATGGGCTGAAGGACTTAAAAATATACAGCGAGAAGAAAAAATAGATGAAATAATAAATACTATAAAAAACGCACAAGCGTCAGAAAGAGATACTGGATCAGAAAACCAAAAGGAATTTGTTGTAAAAAATAAAAATGGTGAAGTAGATTACGCCATTATATTAACACTTAACAACCAATCAAACATATGGAAAATAGAAAGTATGTAGTCCTGCTTACGCTCATTGCAGGACTTTTTATTTTTCGAGCCACAGTTGCCTACGGATATACCACCGACACTCATCAATTTCTTACTGAAACTTCGGCGCGATTGTATAACAACACGTATACAAATGAACAAATAAATCAAACACTCATCCCCTTTCTGCTGGATGGCGCCCGAAGGGAAGACGACGCTCCCCGATGGATGAATCATTTTTATGACCCAATACACGAAACGGGACTTACTTATAACGCAGCTATAGATCCATGGATAAACGTGGGTAATTGGCAAAGTGCAAAGCTGTGGGCACAAGACTCCGCAAATCAAACGGGACTCAAATACACCCCCGCCATTGCAAGCATTTTATCGTTTTTTGAAACGGGAACTATACAAAAATTCCTCCCCACGTCCGATTTTACATGGAATAAGGCACTCACCTACTGGGTGCAAGGCGACAAGGAAATGGCAATGTTTACATTAGGACACGTCATACATCTATTACAAGATGTATCAGTGCCAGACCATACCAGAAACGATCCTCATCCAGGAGACAGCCCTTATGAAAATTACACGGCACAATTTACGCCCAATCATCCCGATGTAAATACATACGCAAATGCCCAACAAAAAGGAATTACAGCACTTGCAAATATAAACGATTATTTTAAAGGATTGGCAACATACTCAAATAATAATTTCTACAGCAAAGATACTATAGGACTACAGAGTGGCTATTCCTTGCCACAACCGGATAGTTATTCAAAAAGTAATGGTGGCAGAGAATATGAGATTGGTACAAATTCTGATGGCGACTATAGGCTCGTAATGAGCTTATCAAATAAAGGAAGTTTAGTATTGGGAAACACAAAAGCACTGACTATAGATGATGCAGGCATACAAAACGACTACTGGAAACTTCTATCAACGAAAGCTACACAATATAGCGCCGGCCTTATGCATGCATTCATACAAGAGGCATATGCAAAAGAAAAAGATCCATCGTTTGTTGTGCGTCCCGAATCGTCATTTTTGGGACAAATTGTCTCCACCGCACAAAATGCTTTTAACCAAGTAAGCGGTTTTATACAGACAACAGTATTTGGAAAACCCGCATTCAGCACTGTTCAAGAAATTCCACTTACGCAACAAGATAACACCTCATCGGGCGCATCTGACACCACATTAAGCACACCATATAACGCACCAACACAAACGCCCCGCCCATCATTCGCCCCATCTACAACACTCATTCCCACACCTTCTCCGATATCATTACCCAAAACATCCACAACACCCGTACCAATACCAAAGTCGACCACAACACCAAAACCAAATCCAACACCAACCCCAAAACCAACAGCTACTCCAAAACCGAGCGCAACGCCAAAGCCAACCACAACACCAAGTATACAAGCAAATCAAGCAACTCCGTCATGTGCTCTTTCGTATGCATCACCGACGTGGGGACCCGTTATATTGAGCGAAGTGGCGTGGATGGGAACAGCCGCAAGTACCGCTGATGAATGGATTGAACTCAAAAACATAGGAGCTGCATCGGTGACTCTATCCGGATGGACCATACGCAACGAAAGCGGCAGTGTCGCCATCAACCTGGGAGCGGGAACAACAAAAACCCTATCCCCCGGGGAGCACATGCTATTAGAAAGAACGGATGATACGACGTTGCCCAACATAAAAGCGGACATTATATATACCGGCGCACTGGCAAATAGCAATGAAAAACTTCAACTCTTTAACGCATCGTGCATGCTCCAAGACGCCGCATACGCATCACCACAATGGCCCGCAGGAAATGCTTCGGAAAAAAGGACGATGGAACGAAACGGGGCAACACATGGCTGGTATAGCTCAAGCGTTATCGGCGGGACACCTCATGCAAACAATTCAGCAATCCCCACTCCAACCCCAACTCCAACCCCCGCGCCATCAAATGGTGGAGGCGGTGGCGGAGGTGGAAATACAAATCAAACCCCAACACCAACACCAACACCAAATCCAACCCCGACCCCAACTCCATCTGCGTCGCCAACTCCTGAACCATCACCAACTCCAACGCCCACCCCTACACCATCACCATCACCAACTCCAATAGTACTGACATCCGGCGATATACGTATAACCGAGATTATGTATAACACTTCCGACGCCGATGAAGGAAGGGAATGGATAGAAATATATAATGCATCTCTGCAAAATATTCCCACAGAAACAATCCGCATTAATGAAGGAGAATCCCACCATTATATACACACCGCAAACGATACAGATGGCATATTGCCCGCAGAAACATACATCGTTATTGCCAACAATCCAGAAAAATTTATGGCAGACTATCCATTTTATACCGGACAACTTTTTAAAAGCGCATTTTCACTGAGCAACGAAGGAGAAATAATACAGATCACCAATCAAGATACCATTTTAGATGAGCTGTCCTACACCAAAGACCAAGGAGCAAATGGAAATGAGAAAACATTACAAAATATAGACGGCACATGGTATGAAGCAACTCCCTCGCCAGGACGAGCAAATAGCATTAACGACATAGTACATACCGACACAGCAACATCGTCAGAGATGCTCACCAAAGAACCCCAACAAGTCCATATAACATATACTCCTGCGACCGTCAGTATAACCGCAACATGGGACTACGAGCCGCACACCTACGACACAGAAATTACCTACACCGTACATGACATGACCGATCCCGCACACGATCAGATATTAACAACAACCACCGATATCGCCGCTACCATACCACTACGCAGTGTAGGTACGACTTATCGTATTGGTGTGCAGGCAACACAAGAAGGAAAAGATCCTTCGCCAATAACCCCGCATGAAATACAGGTTCCCAGTTTTGTAAAAAATATAGCCTTTTATGATGCGGCACATCCGACGGCAGACATATTTTTTGATCACTACCCATTCATACCCAATGGCATTCAGGAAGCCCTCGGAAAAAGACTGATGGTATTTTACTACAACACTGATGCAGTGCCGCAAACAATAATTGAAGGAAGTATTTTTAACACTGGCAGTGCATGGGGTCCTGAAGCAATGCACAACCTCACCGATGTTTCATATAATTTTTGCAGAAGCGGATACGGATCACAGCACACACTCATTATGGCAGACGATCTAAATACCTGTTTTGGCACGGTGACACCAGAAAGCATTGACACAAAAGAACTACGAATATTTCCCGAAACAAGCGCTCCCGAAAATGGTTCATTTCTAACCGTTGCATTCTTTACACTCACCCAATCAAACATCTGGAGTGGTGGAACGGAAACATACACGTTGTTAGCTGTTGATAAAACACACTATCCATTTTTATCAACTATCACAAAAATCCCACCAACTAATCCTGACATCCTATCCGTCACAACAACACCAATAATCAATGGTACCGGTGGACAACTTTCATTGCGTTGGAGAGTAGCAACTGATCCTGATGGATACAACAATCACATCCAATATAGTATTGCCTACCACCTCACATCAGATGGGAGTGAACCTGTATGGCAAGACATATATTGCACTCCTTCAGATAATGAATGCACCAACACATCTCAATACATACCAACACCAGGAACCTATACCATACTTTTACGCGCCCAAGATGAACAGGGAAAATATTCTGATGTTATAGAAGCAACCACCATCGTCCAAGACGATACACTAGTCGGCATCAATAGAAAAAACATTGCTATAACTATATGTGCACAGCATCAATATGTATAAAAAAGAGGCGACCTAAGGATCAATCAACGCTCGAAATTCTCACACTTCTTGCCGTGGCCCCTCGTCACACCCTCGAAAGTGAGACAATATTCTCCAAAAGTCATTACGGGATATGTGCACAGCTCCTCCATGTTGATTCGCGCGAAACACACCTCGAACAAATTCTGAGGACACGGGAGTACAAAATAAAAGAAAGATTTTTCCGCATTGTCTATAAACTTCGCCAAGAAGGCATGATTGAAGCATATAATCCGCACTCCCGAACAAGCATAACACTTACTCGAAAAGGATGTCGCTTCGTACAAAAAACGGTATCAAAAGAAGTATTTGAAAAGATGAAGGATGTCATTGGGGTTAAGAAAATACCCTTGTCTTGCTACTCCATAAGCAATATATAAAAAATAGAAAAAGAAAATCAAAAAAGAAAAAAATAAAAAAGAGGAATAAAAACAGACACAATCTATTTTCTATTCAAAGGAAAAATGAAGCACGCACAAAAATAAATACTGATACTTTTCTTATCACATTGTTCCTTATAATTATAATTACTCCCTTTGAAAAAGTTGTGGAGATTTATAGAATTTCTACGTGTATCTAGAAATGTAAGATGAAGTTTAAAGGTAAGATAAAAATTTGGGATATACATCTCACACAATCAACGGATATAAAAAAACGTCCACTATACCATAAGATAAGGCGCCCACAGTAGACTACACGATAGCGCAAACAGCGCTCCGTATTACGCTACGGGAGGAACAGGATCTTGCAGAGAACCTGAAGCAAAAAATGAAGTAATGTTAGCACTATCACCATCTAAAATACGCTGACGCGCTTCTTTTGTATCAAACGCCATGTGAGGCGTGACGATAACATTAGGCATATCCATAAGCACATGATTTGCCAACATCGCCCGAAGGTCGTGCGTAGCCGCATCCGGATGCATCACATACGCCGCTTCATTTTGAGCAATATTTTCTTCTTCAATAACATCCAACGCCGCACCGGCAATTGTATTATTTTTTAAACCGGCGACAAGTGCTTCGGTATCAATAAGAGCTCCTCGGGCAGTATTGATGACATACATGCCTTTCTTCATTTTTGCTATCGCATCGGCATTAATAATGTGATGTGTTTCGGGGGCATAGAAAAGATGCAAAGAAATAATATCCGATTGTGCCAACACCTCATCAAATGCCTTGTAGCCAAACCCCAACTGAGAGGCAAGTTCAGGGCGCGGAAAACGATCATACGCAATCACCTGCATCCCAAATCCCTTGGCAATACCAATGAGGCACTGCCCAATGTGTCCGGCACCAATAACCCCCAACGTTTTTCCTTTAAGATCAAATCCCTCCAAACCATCATATGAAAATTGATTTGTTTCTTTAATGCGGTCAGCGGCGGCAAATAATTTACGCGAAAGAGTAAGCATGAGCCCCATAGCAAATTCGGCAACGGTGTTTTCGCCGTAGTGTGACACATACCCAACTGCAATACCCTTACTGCGGGCATAGGCAACATCGATGTGATCAAACCCCGTTGAGCGAGTTGTAATAAGTTTCAGGTGAGGAAATGCATCAATAACATCCTTGGTCACATGCGAACTCACAAAAACCGAAAGAGCATCAACGTCTCGCACCTTGGGAAGATGTTGGCTATCAAGTGCATACGGATAACAGGTAACCGTATGCCCCACGGCCGTGAGTGCGGCGGTTTGATATTGTTCTTCTTGAACATCACGAGAAAAAAGAGCGATGGATGCCATATCAATAATGAATAACTTATCGACTTGCTTTAATAATGTCATCAATGACACCGTATTCCTTCGCTTCGGCGGCAGAGAGATAAAAGTCACGATCGGTATCCTTTTCAATACGAGGAAGCGTCTGGCCGGTATGCTTCACTAAAATCTGGTTGAGACGATCTTTGATTTTGAGGATATGCTTTGCGGTAATTTCAATTTCCACTGCCTGCCCCTCGGCACCACCCATAACCTGGTGAAGCATAATTTCAGAATTAGGAAGAGCAAATCGTTTCCCCTTTTTACCTGCGGACAAAAGAATCGCTCCCATGGAAGCCGCCATGCCAACGCAGATAGTGGAGACATCAGGCTTGATGTGCTGCATAGTATCATAAATAGCCAATCCCGCCGTCACTGAACCACCCGGGCTATTAATATACATTTGAATATCTTTTTTGGGATCTTCGTGATTAAGAAATAGAAGTTGGGCAATAATAGAATTTGCCACCTCATCAACGATGGGACCGCCAATAAAAACAATACGTTCTTTCAAAAGTCGAGAGTAGATATCATACGCCCGCTCTCCAAATTGAGATTTATCTATCACCATTGGTACTAAATTCATATATGTAATAAGTATAAAGGATAAAAGAAAAAGTGAAAAGAAGGTACAAAGAATACTTAAGCGACTGCTGAACCGCATCTACTACAGTCGTTAGTACAACTACTCATTTTCTCCACCTTCCTTGGATGCCTCCTGAACGGTATCGTCAGAAACTACTTCAACGATACCACCTTCTTGCACTTTTTCAGGGTTCGCCTGAGAACGCACATCTATTTTAAAGTGAGTGAGCTTTGCCGCTAAACGTACATTTTGCCCACCTTTACCAATTGCCAAACTGAGCTGATCGTCGGGCACCAACACACGCGCTTCGCGGGGACCAGTAACCTCAACTGACGTTGCTTGTGCCGGCGATAGGGCCGCTGCAATAAATTTTTCGGCGTCCTCAGACCAATCAATAATATCTATTTTTTCATTGCCTAGCTCACTATTGACCGCCATGACTCGTGATCCACGCTGGCCAACGCACGCTCCCACCGGATCAACACTTTCCACCGTTGAAGCGACCGCAACTTTCGTACGACTCCCCGCTTCCCGCACAATATTTTTAATCTGCACGACACCATCGGCAACTTCAGGAACTTCTAACTCAAAAAGTTTTGCGACAAAACGCGGATGCGAACGAGAAAGAATGAGGTTCGGACCTTTCATATTTTCCTGCACGGTAATAAGAAAGAATTTAAGCCGCTCACCGGTACGGTAATGTTCCCCAGGAATCGCCTCGGAATAAAACATGACGCCCGCCGCCTTTCCCAAATCAACAAAAACATTTCCACGTTCCACACGTTGTACGACGCCGTTAACCAATGACCCAATTTTACTTTCAAATTCTTTTTTTACAGAATCTTTTTCTATCTCACGCAACTTCTGTAACACAACCTGCTTCGCAGTCTGCGCCGCAATGCGTCCAAAATCAGAAGAGGGCTGTTCCACATCAAAGACGAGTTCATCGCCAACCATCGCGTCGGCTTTTATCTGCCGTGCATCTTCTAACATAATATGCCGTTCGGAGGAAAAGAGCGGCAACACCGATTCGCCATCACTATCCGCCAACAAAGATTCAAGATGGGTATTTTGACCATCTTCCCCTTCAACGGGCAGTCGCACCGTCGTTAAATCAGTTACTGTTTTGACCTGATAAAATACCGTGGTGCCATCTTTATTATTGAGACGGCAACGAATAATTTCGCCGCGCTTGTTATATTCTTTTTTATACGCTGATGCGAGTGCAGCCTCAATCGCTTCGATAATCTGATCAGCCTGCATATCCTTTTCAGCTGCCAACTGCTCGATCGCTTTATGTAATGTTTTGATATCCAACATACCTCTCTATTCTATTATTATATAATGATACTCTTAACAATACATCCGCTTCGAGGCGGATGTAACTGATAAAAAAAGTGTATACCTTTTTTATAAAAAGTCAACGCACGCAAAACAATACCCACCAGAAAAAAAGAAGTAAAAACGCCCACGCTTACCATGAGTTAGTACCTCAAAAACTCCCCACATTCGCTTCTATGAGCTATGGTTTTTAAGCGTGTTAATCAATGAAGCGGCATAGTCCTTGCCACCCAATCCAAAAGCAATACCTCCGGCCAATGCAATCATGGCAATAATACCGGTTACCATAGTTTGAATAAGTTGTGCGGCAATACCCAATTGCAACAAGGCCGCCAAGAAACCAAAGACAACCGTCGCCCACCAGGTAAGTGCTCCTAGAAACTTAGATGCATGCAATTTTGCACTTTTAATAGAGCCGCCCACCAACGTCCGCAGAAAATTAGCAACAATAACTGCGACTAAAACAATAAGAACTGCCACAATGATGTTGGGAAAATATAACAACACCGATCCCAAAAAACTAGACAAACCCCATAAACCCAAAATATCCGAGGCGGCAAGCACAATAACAATCACAAAAAACCAATAGACTAATCCCCCGACAAATCGACCGCTATCCAACTGAAATCCCCCGCGATGCAAAAAATCCTCCACATGTACCTTTCGCAACAGCGCATCAATTTTAAGCGCAGAAATAATTTTTGCAAAAATACTTCGCAAGACAGAGGCAATAAGCACCCCCACAATAAGCACGATAAGCGCGGCAATGAGCGAGGGAAGAAAACCAATAATCACCCCCCAGGTATTTTGAAACGATTGAGTGATGAGGTCCGTCCACGTATATGCGTTTGATGTATACATATTAATAGTAAAAATGAAGTTAATTATTAGTAGCAATAATGAACAGTAGCACAATGAATTTTCCAATGGAGACAACGGTACATATGCCCCACTGGCGGCCTTTCGTATATATACAAGTATACCTCATATATACAAAAATAAATATCCACTGTATACACTCACATAAATACGATATACTATACGCATGTCTCTTATAAACCGCATCATTACTCACTTCGTCGCCAATGTGCTTGCTCTCATTGGAGCGGTGTACTGGATTCCGGGCATTGCAGTTAGTGGATCGTGGGTTGCCTACGCGAAGATAGCCCTCGTCCTCACTGTTCTCAATATGACCATCAAACCGATTCTCAAGCTCATCCTGAGCCCCTTTATTTTTATCACGCTGGGATTAGGAATTATTGTCGTAAATGCTCTCGTCTTATACGTACTTGATATACTCATGAATGAATTGACCATAACTGGACTTTATCCGCTCGTCTATGCTACCCTTCTTATCAGTGTGGTAAATGTCGTTATTGTAGCGATAACACGCCGAAAAACAACGTCATAAACGGCACACGCTTTTTATCTACAACATCTATGGATATAAAAACTATCATTTCCGCGCTTCAACTCCTTGTGGCTGGAGCCCTCGTTGTTCTTGTGGTCATTCAAGATAGTGGCTCAGGCATGGGTGAAGCGATTGGTGGAGGATCACAAGGATTTTCCCAACAACGTCGAGGTCTTGCTAAAGGCATGTTTGTGGCGACCATCGTTGGCCTCGCCCTCTTTATTGCAACGTCTTTGGCAAACTTACTTATCAAATAGCATAGTAACACATGATCACATCGATCATACAAACGTTCTCGCGCAGGGAGCGGGTATGGGCTATTATTGCCCTCATTGCGGCATGTATATCAGGCGCCTATATTTTTGTGGCATTCATTAATAAGGTAACGTATCTGGCGCCGGCAACAGGAGGGATATACACCGAAGGGATTGTCGGACAGGTGGCGTTCGTTAACCCCGTCTTGGCAAGTGATGGTACCCCAGATGAAGACGTGGTATCTCTCACTTTTGCCAACATGCTTGATTTGGCAGAAAGCATAAAGCCCAGTAATAATTTTCAAACATGGAACGTTCGTCTCAAAGCGGGAGCCACATGGCAAGACGGCACTCCCCTGACCAGCGATGATGTTATTTTTACCGTACAAACAATAAAAAATCCCGATACCGGATCTCCCCTCGCACACGATTGGCAAAATATTACGCCGGTGTATGTGAGCGCCCGAGAGGTTCAGTTTCAACTCACCAGCCCCTATGCCCCTTTTGAAAATCTCTTGCGTCAACTCCGCCCTATTCCCAAAAAACTATTTGCCACCATCGCACCGGCAAACATAAAGCTCTCAGCCTACAACTTGCAACCCATTGGCAGTGGTCCTTTTAAATACAAAGAACTCAGTAAAAAAAGCAACGGATTTATCACGTCTTACACGCTTGTCCGTAATAACCAGTATCAACATATCGGCCCAAAGCCATACATAGACGGTATTACCATTCACTTCTTTGAAAACGACATTGATTTACTTAATGCATTTAACATGGGGATTATTGATGGATTCGGCACCACCAACCCGCTCATAACCGATGGCATCGACATTAATGCCACCATTCACGACATTCCCATGATGAAGTATTACGCCGTATTCTTTAATCAAAATGCCGATCCCGTTCTTGCCGACAGCGCTGTCCGAGAAGCATTAAATGTTGCCATAGATCGCAACGCACTCATTACTAATGTGTTTAAAGGGAAGGCAACTCCAGAACAGGGCCCTATCCCCCTCATGGAAAATAGTACATCCACAACATCATCAAGCACTTCTCAACAAAGCCCATCAACACAAGCGCAACAAATTCTCACTGCTGACGGATGGACACAGGGAGCCAGTGGATGGCAGAAAACAGGTAAAAATGGCACCCAACAAATTCTCCCGACACTCACCGTTCCCAATGTACCCATCCTTACGAATCTCGCTCACGAATTACAGAACCAATGGAAAGCGGCAGGAATATCAATTTCTCTGCAAATTGTTGACCCTGCAACACTACAAAGCACTATTATTCAAACGAGGAATTATAGCATGCTCCTCTTTGGCAATGTTCTTCTCCCCGATCCTGATTTGTTTAATTTTTGGGCATCAACACAAAGCTACTATCCCGGTCTCAATTTGTCCCTCTACAGCAATACTACTGTTGATAATCTCATTCAATCACTCAAACAAATTCCTTCACCCAGTGATGCGCGCACCCAGGCATTACAAACCCTCAATAACACCATCACCGCCGACCTTCCCGCATTATTTTTAGTTTCCCCACAATATATCTACGTCACTCGGACCAATGTACAGGATATTTCTATCCCTACCATTTCACTCCCCGAAGATCGTTTTAACAACGTCACATCCTGGTACTTACGTACCAGCCGCGTATTTAAATGAGTATAGACACCCTGCTCACCGCACGACTTCATACCCACACCACACTCCCTCTTGCATACCACAAGGGCACTTTACATATACCCCCATCTCTTTCCTATGAATCGTATCAGGAAAAACGGTACCATACCTGGCATCACTCATTTGAAGCGGACCATCTTGACGGGGATAAGCTCCTCTACTATACTTACCGGACTGTATGCCACAGGAATCATCGACGTATATTTGCCCAAGGGCACATACACTATGATTTGACGGTACTTGTGGCCACCGCTATCGGAAACGAACCAAATAGAACTGTCGGACACCTTCATGGTCTTATAACATCACAGGGAGTGCGCCCTCCTGAACTATACGAAGTCATCAGCGGCAGTGCGCTCTTTATTTTTCAACCAGTACACGAAAAAAAAATCTATACCCTTCGCGCAAAAACCGGTGACATTATTCCTGTCCCCGGCGATTGGGGACACATTACCGTTAATGCAAGCGCGCGCCGTCCACTTATTATCAGCAATCTTTTTTGGACAGACGCACCGGTATCTGATTATAATTTTTTTGAAAACACATCTGGTCCCGCATGGTACCCCCATGGACATGGGTCAAAGATTTCTTTTCACAAAAATTATCATCAGAAAAAAATGTATCAGCGCATCTCGCTGGCGCGCCCCACATTGCCCAAAGGCATCCTACGAGGTATCCCGCTCTACCGCCAATACCAGCACCACCCCGATGCCTTTTCATTTCTCATACCGACACCCCACCATGATTCATTGCACCTTACAGACTGTTACACCCCCCACCATGCCTAGGTGGCGAAATTGGTAAACGCGTTCCGATTTTTTGGGGATGTGGTGAAACTGGTAGACACGCAGCGTTCAGAGCGCTGTGACCGTACCGGTCGTGGGAGTTCAAATCTCCCCATCCCCACCCGACACTTCGGAATGAGCAAGAAGCTCATGGGAGTTCAACTCTCCCTCTAGGCACATATGTCGTAATACAGATCTCCACACTATATGCGCGAGACTGGACCTTACACATCAGCGGCAACGCTATGCGCCGCGCATTCATAAGTAATCACATTATAAAATAAACAGTGTACATAGCGTACACGTACAACACAGTATGCAACAAACATCATCGCGCCCTCCGCAGCGCAGGTCACGGTCTCCACGACCAGTTGACACATCACGCGGAACAGAACGGCACCTGCGGCCAGTGCGCTCTCCACAAGGAGAGGCGTTCACCGAAACCGGCCCCGTACTTAAATTCACTCCGTTAGGAGGATTAGAAGAAATCGGCAGAAATATGTCGGTCTTTGAGTATGGAGATGAAATCGTGCTTATCGACATGGGACTCCAATTCCCCGAAGAAGAAACTCCGGGCATTGACTACATTATTCCCAACGTCGCCAGCCTCGTGCCCAAGAAAAAGAATATCAAGGGAGTTATTATCACCCACGGACACTACGACCACATCGGGGCTATTCCCTACCTTATTTCGCAGTTAGGCAACGATATCCCCATTTACACAGCAGCGTTTACCAAAGCCATTATTGCCAAGCGCCAAGAAGAATTTGCCACTAACCATGGAAAGCTCAATATTATTACCGTGAAGCCAGGTGAGCACATACAAGTATCAAAAAGTTTCCGCGCGGAATTCTTTGATGCCGACCACACTATTCCCGATTCTCTATCCATTATTCTCAAGACTCCGGTAGGTAACATGGTATATTGTTCCGATTTAAAAGTGACTCGAGATACCCATGGAGAACCGCATTTTACGGATATCTACAAAAATGTCGGCAAAGAAGGAATTCACACCTTGTTTTTGGAAAGTACGAACGCCTGGAAACCAGGGAAATCAGTATCGGAAGAAACAGTTATCAATAACCTTGATGAATTCTTCGTCAACGCAAAAGGACGTATTATCATCGGTTTATTTGCCTCACTCATTACGCGCGTTGTTGATATCTTTCGTATTGCCGAAAAACACAATCGTAAAATATTTTTGAGCGGATTTTCCCTCAAAAATAATGTGCAAATCGCACAAAACCTCGGCTACCTTAAAGCAAAGAAAGGAGCCATTGTCCCCGTAGAGCAAATCAGCAAGTACCGCGACGAAGAAATTTTAGTATTGAGCACCGGAGCGCAAGGGGAATCTCGCGCCAGCCTGAATAAAATCGTTACCGGAGAGCATAAAAATATCAGCATCAAAAAAGGTGATACCATCATCTTTTCATCATCGGTCATTCCCGGAAATGAGCGGCCCATTCAAACATTAAAAGATAACCTCACCCGCCAAGGAGGACACGTATATCAAACACAACACATTGATATCCATGCCAGCGGACATGGACCGGCAGAAGATCTCAAACTTGTCACGCAACTCATTCATCCGAAATTCTTTGTGCCAATTCATGGTATGTATTTTATGCGCGCCGCAAACGCAGACCTCGCTCAAGAAACCGGCATTCCTGAAAAAAATTGCATTCTTGCCGACAACGGACAGGTAATTAATATCTATCCCGATAAAACGGTACTCTCCAAAGAAACTATTCCTACCTCATACGTGATGGTGGATGGTCTCGGCGTGGGCGATGTAGAAGAAGTTGTTATTCGTGACCGCGTCGCGCTTTCTCAAGAAGGTATGTTTGTAGTCATTATTACCTTGGATCGTCGCACCGGACAGTTCCTCAAGAATCCTGATATTATCTCTCGCGGATTCATCTTCTTAAAAGATAATAGAGAATTTATTGAAGAGGCTCGCAAAAAAATAAAAAGTCTCATTAGCCGCATCCCTCACTTCCAATCAGTGGAATCCGACTACATCAAAACACTCATGAAGGATCAGCTGGGACAATTCATCTATCGCAAAACAAAGCGACGTCCGATGATACTGCCAGTTATTATAGAAGTGTAACCAAGACGCAGACAGATGCGGACACAACGCAGACGAACGCGGAAAATGAAAGTATACACGATTCCCGAAATCCAGAAGGATTTCGGGAATCAGACAAGGCCACATAACACCAAAAAATTCTAAGCCCTTATATAAGGCAAGAGTCCCACTCGGGACTCTTTTTTATTTTCTTTAACGAATCGCCTCATTGAAAATTCTCGCTAAGTGAGGTCCACCTTCTCTCCCGGCTTAGGAACTTCTGCATCAACACCCAATGTTTCTTTAATTTTAGTTGCTAATATAGTACTTTCATCAGTTTCTCCCTGTACCACAAACACTTTTTTAACAGAATTTTTCATGGCGGCAACCCATTTTAAAAGCAACGGCTGATCGGCGTGAGCCGAATAAGCGCCAATTGTCTCCACTCGCGCACGCACCGGCACAACTTCTCCCATGATAGTAACCTCAGGGGCACCTTCTTGAATAAGTCGTCCCAAAGAATGCTCCGGCTGAAATCCAACAAAAAGAATGGTATTTTTTTCATCAGACAAATACCGCACCTCATGATGCAAAATACGTCCTCCCTGAGACATACCCGAACCCGCAATGATGATTTTGGGCGGAAGAATGGTATTAATTTTTTTTGATTCATCAGTTGTCGGAGTAAAATGAAGTCCTTTAAAATTAAAAATATCATCGTGGGCCGCTTCTGCTAATGAAGCATCATCAAAGAATTCAGGATCATGGGCATACGCTTCATATATACTGGTAAGTTTGATGGCTAAAGGACTATCAACAAAAATAGGTACCGTTGGTAACTGCCCCGCATTCACCAACTCATTAAGTTCAAATAATAATTCTTGGGTGCGTTCCATAGAAAACGCGGGGATCATCAGCGTCCCCCCACGACGAACAACATCATCAATGATACGTTGAAGCGCGTATTTTCGTTCGGACACCACCTCATGCACCCGTCCTCCATACGCCGATTCAATGAGCGCGTAGTCCGTATCGGGAATATATTCCGTATCCTTAATGAGCGGAGCGGGCATATTTCCCAAGTCTCCTGAAAAAACAACACGCGTAGTTCCCGTTGTTACTCGCACCGATGCGGATCCCAAAATGTGTCCAGCATCAAAAAGCTCAATCAAAAAAGGCCCTCGTTGCAACAGTTCGTGATAATGCAATGTCTTCCACAACGTCAACGCTGTATCAATATCTTTTATTTCATAGGGTGGCTTTTGACCCTCTTTTAATTCATGCGTCATGAGAGTATATGCATCAACAAGCAAGTCATAGGCAACATCACGAGTCGGTGCCGTTGAATAAATAACCCCTCGAAAACCTGCGGCGATAATAAAAGGAATACGCCCGATATGATCGATGTGCGCATGAGTAATAATAATGGCATCAATAGTGGTAGGATCAAAGGCAAAAACATCAGCACGATCTTTTGACGTATCACTTCCCTGCTGAAGTCCACAGTCAATCAACATACGAACACCATCTTGCTCGCATAAATATTGAGAACCCGTAACACTCTGAGCACCTCCTTCAAATGTAAGCTTCATATAGTAAGATAATAATGAATAGTAAATAATTTAGTTATGAATCGGCGGAGCACAACTTGCAAGAGCACGACGCACTTCATCAGCCTCAGACCAAGGAAATTTCTTCCCATGAGCACCGTGGATCCATCGTTCAGATCCTTTTCCACTCAACACCACCACATCACCCGGATTGGCAAGTTGCAACGCAGCAGCAATTGCCTCTCGACGATCAATAATGATGCGAACCTGATCGGAAGGATATACAGAAGGAACACCTTCATGCACCGCATCAAGAATGGCTTCCGGATCTTCATCGTATGGATCTTCATTGGTAAGAAAAATAAAATCTCCATACTGTGCGGCAATAGCACCAAACTTTTGACGCTTCCAGGCATCACGTCCTCCTCCCGCAGAACCTAAAAGACATATGAGTTTTTTTCCTGACGCTACATAGCGCTTTTTTAAAAATTGATAAAGTGCCTCAAGTGATTCGGGGGTGTGCGCATAATCCACCACCACTGAAAATGGCGTACGCACAATAAACTCCATACGTCCCGAAACACCTGGAAACGAGCGGAGTGCATCCGCAATAACTGGTGTTTCAATCTTTTCATGCACCGCAATTGCCTGCGCACAAGCGGCATGAATTTTTCCAAAAGGACTCTGGAGAGTTTCAGCAAGAGCATCGTCCGACATCACGTTAGGAGAAAAAAGCTCCACCGGCAATGGCGATGCCGCCGCAACAAAATGATTTTTGTACGCATCCTGTGCATACACAAATGCCGCCGCTCCCTTTCGGGCATGCGTCGCCGCATATGAAAAAAATGATGCCTTAGCGGCAAGATAGTTTTCAAACGACCCATGTGACTCAATGTGTTCGGGATGAATACCCACAAAGGCAACTCCTTTCCAAAAAATATGACGATGACGATGCTGCACCACCCCCTGCGACGTTACTTCAAGGAATGCATATGAACATCCTGCCTGTACCGCCTGGTGCAAAAAACGCTGTATGAAAAATCTTCCCGGCATCGAATTCCCCGTCATATTTTTATGAACGCTATCACCAATACGTACTGACGCAGAAGAAAGAGAGGCAACAGAAAATCCAGCCGCACGAAACACATGGTCCAACAATGCAATAGTTGTCGTTTTCCCCTTCGTTCCCGTCACACCGATGACATATATATGCTTCGAAGGAAACCGGTAGACAACCGCTCCCGCCCAACTGAGAAGATAATGGTAGATAGAATAGAAAAATCGCATAAAAATAAATTTACAATGACTAATTTCTAATGACTAATAAGGAGATATACATGACAATTCACATTTGAACATTGGTAATTAGATATTAGACATTTTCAAGTTATCTTCCCCCCGCTTTTCTCCGTGCCCCCAGGTATTTAAGAGCGGCTTTTGTTCGCGCCTCAATGCCTGACAATGAACCATCTATGTGTTCCAAAGCATCGAGAATATCTTTACGACCATATCCCAAGGAATCAAGTGCTTCGGTAATATCATTGTCATCACGACGTCCTTCTCCTTGATCAAGGCTCCCCACCTTCTCACGAAGTTCCAAAATTATTTTTGAGGCGGTTTTAACACTTACTGAACACGATCGAGCAAGCGCATCCTTATCACCCGACGCAATATACAAACGAAGGGATGCTAAAGGAAGAGCTCCCATAATTTTAAGGGCAATACGCGGACCAATTCCCGAAATGCTATTGAGGAGCGTAAACATATCTAATTCAGATACAGTGGCAAACCCATAGATATCAAACGCGTCTGGTTGCATAAAACATACCACTGATTGTGTTGCTCCAATATGTACCGCACCCCGCAATGCCGGCAAGGTACGCACCTTAAACCCAATACCCATGGTTTCAATAACAATAAAATCATCACCGCTATGTGTCACCGTTCCCCTCAAGCTATATAACATATCAGGCTAGTATAGCTTAAAATACATTGACTTTAAAGGCTGTTTTTGGTAGTGTGGAGAAACATATGCCAATTACTAAATCAGCCCACAAAGCATTGCGTCAGAGCACCCGCCGACGAGTACAAAACACACAGCGAAAAATTGTGGTTAAAAAAGCCGTCAAAGACCTTAGAAAGCTTGTCGCGGAAAAGAAAGAAAAAGAAGCACGTGAGGCGCTTGTTCGCGTGTACGCCATCGCCGACAAAATCGCAAAAACAAAGTTCATCAAAAAGAACAAAGCGAATCGCATTAAATCTCGAGCGGCAAAACTTCTCAAGAAAGAATTTGAAAAGAAAGCGGCATAAAGCCGTTACCGCATCAAAAGCCCTACCAACTAAAAGCCCATATACCTATGGGCTTTTTATGTACACAAAAAACTCTCTCACAAGTAACTCTTCTTAGACCAGGAGGGTGTGCAATAGAGCGCTATCAAGATCAAGTTTTCCTGACTTAACGGCTTCATCAACGGATGCCAATGCCACAATAGTTTCCGCATCCCCCGTCGCTTTTGCAAGATAATAAAAAAGTCCGTATCGATCGGCTGTATACGCACACGCCCGTTCCCACGCAGTGAGACGAGTTGCGATATTTCCTCGCCCTCCCAATATCTGCGCATCAGTAAAAAAAGAATACGGAAGCGTATCATCACCATGAATGTTCAGAAATGCCGCATCAATAGTATCGGTTATCAACGACCATTTAGCTACATCCAACATACTGGCCTGCAAATCATTGCCATGTACTGACACTAATAATCGCGCCGCATCGGTAGTGACTCGCACTCCCTGCGCGTGCGCCTCCTGTATGAGAAATGCAGCACACGCACTCTCAGAAAGAGACGGAAAAAATTGACTCTTGTAGGGTGTTGACTCAAGCACCGCAAGAATTTTTTTAGGAAGATCCTTACGTGACCACGATTCAGATAGGATACAAACCACATCAGAGGCGGCCGCCGCAAGGCAAAGACGAGGCATCAGCGGATGCGCAAGAGCATCACTGAGTCCCGAAAGGCGCACTAATTTTTTTTCTTCTGCAAATAATGACACGGGCGCAAGCGCATCAAACGCCTCTTCAACGGCACCATCTTCATCAAGAAAAATACGCCGTTCCAACAACGATGGTGCGCGCATCCGAACTGTAGCGGCAAGCTCACGAGCTTTTTTGTCACGCGTATATGTATCGGGGCCGTACAAAAGATATATCATGCGGATAGCTGTCGTCGAGCATGTGCGGCGGCAATAAATTTTTTAAAGAGTGGATGCGGATCAAGCGGCCAAGAACGAAGCTCGGGATGAAATTGTGTCCCCACAAAAAACGGGTGCACCGAGGGGGGAAGCTCAATAATTTCGGCAAGTTTTCCTGAGGGAGAAATGCCCGAAATAATCAATCCGGCGTCACGCAATGCCTGATGGTAATCGGGATTAATTTCATACCGATGGCGATGGCGTTCTGATATGACTAGATCCTGTGCATGAGAAGACATTGATGATTTTTTCCCACGAGCCGCTTGTGCAAAACGAGGCGCATGAACATACGCGTGATACGCAATCGTACCCTTTTGAATGCAGGCCGGAAACGCCCCCAAACGCATCGTTCCTCCCAAACGATTGCGGGCAATAAGTTCTTTTTGATCAGGCATAACATCAACAACCGGATATGGCGTATGAGCGTCAACTTCGACGGTATGTGCTCCCGCAAGACCAATGACGTGACGCGCGTATTCCACAACCGCCAATTGCATACCATAGCAAAGTCCCAAAAACGGAATTCCCTCACGACGTGCGTAGGCAATCGCCTCTATTTTTCCCTCGATACCACGTGCCCCAAACCCTCCCGGAACCACAATACCATCATAGCCTCGCAGTCGTTCAAGATTTTTAGAGACATCAGCGCGACTAGTTTCTGACGGATCAAAGGCGCCCGCATCTATCCAATCAAAAGCAACTGCGCTCCGCTGAGCAAATCCCGCATGACGCAATGCTTCAATAACCGAAAGATATGAGTCAGCGAGCATAAAAGCCCCTGACGAGAAGTACTTCCCCACAATACCAATACGCACCGTACTGGTAGTATGCGCCGTACGAGAAATAAATTGTTTCCAAGCATCCGATGTATCAGTACGGCGGCGAATATGGAGCTTGCGCAGAAGTAACGTGTCAAGATGCGCGCGCTTAAAATTGAGCGGAATGTCATAAATACTACCCACATCAGGAGCGGCAACAATGGACTCCTCGCTCATATTGCAATTAAATGCAATTTTTTGTTTTCGTTTCAGATCAATGGGATGTGCCGACCGGGCTAAAATAAAATCAGGCTGCAATCCTGCTGAATTAAGCGTACGCACTGCGTATTGCGTCGGTTTTGTTTTTAATTCATTGTCCTTATTTAATAACGGCAGGTAACTCACCAAAACCAAGGTCACATCATTTGGGTGTTGTTGTTGCAACATACGAACCGCTTCAAGAAAAACAATGTTCTGATACTCTCCAATGGTACCGCCAATTTCAATAACACCAATATCCGCATGTGTTCGATGGAGCGCTTTTTGTATTTTTTCAATAACTGCCAATGGCACGTGTGGCACCACCTCCACACACTTCCCTTCGTATCCCAAATTTCGTTCTTTTTGAATGACTGACAAATAGACACTACCCGTCGTCATATAATTTCCTCCCGAAAGATCCTCTTCTAAAAACCGCTCGTAGTTTCCCATGTCCTGATCACACTCAGTACCATCATTAAGCACAAACACTTCTCCATGTTCAGTCGGATTCATCGTACCCGCATCCACATTTACATACGGATCTATTTTAAAAGCGGTTACATGGTAACCGCTGTCCTTTAAAATACGCGCAATAGATGACGCAGCAACTCCCTTACCGACCCCCGACATAACACCGCCCGCAACAAAAATATATTTGCGAATCATGAGTCTATTGTATCAAGAAATGACATCAAGGGGAAACTCAAAAAAACCGCGCAATATCGAGGTTTTTTTGAGTTCATACTACAAGCCGACGAATTCATCCTGGGGAACTTTTGAGGCATCAGTTGGAAGAGTGACATAAAAGGTGGTACCTCGATTAAGCTCGGATTCCACACGCACTTCACCACCATGTCGTCTAATAATATTACGCACAATATATAATCCCAACCCCGTCCCATCAGCAACGGTCTTCACTGCATTATCTGCTCTGAAAAATTTTGTAAAAAGTTTATCAACTTGATGAGGAGGAATACCAATACCAGTATCCTTAATGGTGATTTCAACAAATGGATCGGGGTCAAGGGCGCGAACCGCAATAGTAACGCTCCCGTGCTCAACATTGTATTTAATGGCATTATCCAAAAGATTGTAGAACACCATACTCATCTTTTGCGCATCAATATACACCGGCGGAAGCGGCGTGATGGGGCGATCAAAATAAAGAGTAATCGCATATTGTTTTGCCAATGTTTGAACCTGTATCAAAAGTTCATCAAGAAATGGCAGCAGGTCAGTCTGTTGTATATTATACCCAAATCTTCCCTCTTCTATTTTTGAAGCATCCAAAAGATTATTCACTGTCCCCAACGCATTTTTTACTGCCGCAAATGCCGTGTCGACGAGATTCTTTTGATCAACTGTCAGTGATTCACTTTCAAGAGCTTCAAGTCCCCAGTTAATAGCCGTCAATGGCGTACGCAACTGGTGCGCCGCCACTGCAATAAACTCAGTTTTCGATTTCAGCAGTTCCTGTTCACGCGTGGTATCGGTAATAATTTTGATAAATCCGACGATTGTATTTTTTTCATCATAGATACGATCAGTAATCACTCGTAAATCTTTTTTAACATCATCAAAAGAAATATCCACCACCTGAGGATATACCCCCGGTTCAGAACGAGTAATCACCACAGGCGCCAAGGAAGAAAAGACAACTTGCACTAACATTCGCAAGTGTTCATCAGATGCTTGTGATGCATCCAACGTCATTCCTAAAACTTGCTGTGCGGGAACCTCAAAAATAGCCTCTGCCGCCGCGTTAAAAAGAATCACATGAAAATTAGCATCATATGCAACAATACCCGCGGGAACATGGTGGAGCACCCCTTCTTGCTGACGCACAGTCAATTGCAAACGAGCCTCATCGTGCATGAGACGAAACACAAATACGGTAATTAACGCAAAAAATACAGCAACTCCCAGAGCGGCAACATAGGAAATCGGAGCAGGGAGAAAGAAAAGACTTCCTCCAAAAAGGACTACGCCTAAAAGAATACACGCGGAAAAAAGCACTGGATATTGCCAAAGTGCCTGCGGAGAGGAGTTTGTCGATGGCGCCGATGATGCCATATAAAAGCAGTATACGCAAAAAGAGCCTTAAACTCAACTATAAAAATTCCTATAACGAAAATGCGTATAAGTGTTGCGTTCGATGATCAATGAAAAACAGTGTCCCTGCTGTTGCCGCCACGTGCGACACATCCAAAGAAAGTGCGGTGCCATCAAGAATGGGAACGGATGCATTGTCAGTAGTATCTATTTGATACAACTCATCACTGCTAAAAATAGCATTTTCCAAATAGCTATCGGGAAGTGTTGTATTTGATCCTTGGCTAAATGATGCGGGCACTCCACAAAAGAGGTGCAATCCATCAGAAGAAAACGCGCATTTTTGAGCAAGCGTCGAAAACGGAATAGACGTCATAATATTTCCCGAAACACTGTTGGCAAAAAATCCAAGCATATGAGTGCTATCTTTTGAAATGAAGTATGCAAAAGTAGATCCATTGGGTGAAAAACGTATTGCCAGCCCTCTACCGGATACCAATGATTGAATTGTTTTTTGAGTAAGATTAATTGTCCACACTTGAGCATTATATAGAGAGGACTGCTTAGGAAGCAGTGCGATGGTTGTCGAAGAAGGCCATGCAAGCAGAACATCGCTCAGATATAATGTTGTTACTAACGTCAAAGGTCTTTTACTTGTAGAAATATTTTGTATATACAATGATTCAGCGCCGGTTCCCGGATCAGTGAGAAATGCAAGAGAAGAACCATTTGGAGAAAATGCCGCACTCACCGCGCCATCAAGAGGAATCCACACGTTTTGCGTTACATCAAAAAGAGCAATAACTCCTGAATCAAAGGTTACTAATGCTTTTGTGCCAAGCGCATTACCCACCACCGAAAGAGGCCTCCCATACTGCGACGATGCAATTTTTTGCTCCTTACCTTGTCCCGTAAGTAGGACCACATCTCCCTGCACCGTTACATAAAAAACAGGGTTTGGAAATGATGGATCATATGGCAACGAAAGCGAGGTAAGTGCCGTGGATGAGGCAACCCAGTAACCCGCAACGAAAGCTGTTGAAAGTTGCGTGAGGCGACTCAATTGAGATTGGAGTCCTTCGTCACCCTCAACGCCATTTAATCCACCTCCACCACCTTGTACCCCACTTATTCCACCACCCTGGGACGATACTGATCCGAATCCATTTTGCCCCGAAGAAGATGCGACAGGGAGAGATCCTCCGGGAACAGGAAGAATAAATGATTTTGACTTTTGTAATCCAAAGTAAACACCAACAATAATAGCAATAATAACAACAATAAAAATTATAGTGAGGAGTACTTTGCGAGACATAATAAAGATTAAAAGTTTATATGGAGATGACGATTTCCTGAAGCGCTATCGACAATATGCTGGCCAACGGTACTGCTCGTTGTATAACATGTTGTATGACCACATACAGAATTATCAGTGGTTGTAAACTCGTAATGCGGATCAGCACCGATGCTCTTAAAATAGTTAAAAATGTTTTGCCAACTCGCTAACGTACCAGCATTGGACGTAATATCAGCAGCCGAACCATTGTAATGATTTGATGTTGCCGCATGAGATCCTCCTGTTAAACTTGATACGGTAAAATTGTCAACGCCACCAGTCTTTCTTGCTTGTTCAGCAGTAGTTAATTTTTTTAAAAGATTGTAGGTTAGCGTAACCGTACCACTTGGCCCTCCTGCAGTACACGAACAATCAGGAGAACATACGTAAGGATATCGCCCCATAGAGACATCTTGCATAATAGCTCGGGGACTCGATTCTGCAACACATGTCGCAGAAGAACTCAATCCATCCCCCCCTTTAATGGCAAGATATTTTAATGCAAGTTGTGATTCTTGTGTATCAGTATTGGTAGTACTTGAGGGGGGAACTCCCGTTGTTCCCAGTCCCGTCGGCGTCGGTGTAACAATTTGAACCTGTGTTAACCCTGGATTTTTAAGAACCGTCAACGTCGGATTAATAGTATTTAAAATAAGAAATGCACCTCCCAAAAGCACAATCCCCCACACCGCACTCTTAATAATTTCTGTCGCATCCTTTTGAGCAGAGCTATTACCGCCAGTCACCACATACTTAACGCCCCCATACACAATCATAACCACCGCAAGCGTTCCAGCGATACCAAGCGCATACATATAAATATTATTAACCAAACTTGCCGGATCAGTTGAGTTGGCAAACGAAGGAAGTCCTAAATCATAGGCATGTGCAACGAGAGGAGAAAAGAACGTTGTTATAAAAGAAAGGGTGTGGGAAAATAAATACATAGTTAAGTAATAATACAATAATTACTGCGTAAGGGAAAAAGAATAAGAAGCATTTCCTTGTTCAAAAGGATCTTGATTGCTCGAGAGAGCCACTCCCACATTCACTGGTCCTGCGGCCCCCGAGGGAATGGATAGTGGTAACGCCAATGATGACACTTCCGTTGCGGGCACTTGATTGCCATTCACCGTCCATGTGGCAACAAGAAACTGATCAGCGGTATTAAAAAAGAAAGGAATCGCAGTAATGGTCGAGGTGGTGTTTGTTGGTAAAGATGATGTAGGCAAAGAAAGAAAAACTAATGGGTTGGTAACGGGAATAGAAAACCAACACTCGGGAAAATAGGCGCTGTTGTCAGTCGGATCATAATATGAAAAAGCGACACTGCCGGTAATGTTGCTTCCCGAAAGATCATTATTGGCAATCGTAAGCTCCTGCATGCCTGTGCCCTTACGCACTAAGTCGCCATTGAGATACCAGCGCACCTCTTTATTTGAGAGATCTAATATTTTCCCCTTATCAGCCGGATTTTGACTCACTGCCTCAAGCGTAACCCGTACGGACGACTGACGAATGGGAATAATTTTTCCCATAAACCATGTCGGTGCATGATTTTGAGATTTCCACGTAATAATACACTGCGGATCAGCGGCATGGGCAAAAGAAAAGCTACCCAATACCCCTATCACACCTATTCCCATACACAATAATAATTTTTTATACATGGTACCCATCTCGTATTCTTATAAAGGGTAGTATATCAAAAAAGCAGTAAGAGATAAAACACCCTTTAGGGTTTTTTATTCCCCATTTTTTCCAAAACCTCCCCTGCCACTCCAAACCATTGCTGAAACTTTTCAGGATGATTAACGGCAATAACCGTCATAATCGCCGCGACCGTACTGATAGGAAGCACATCAAGTCCAGGAATTAACTCAACCGCCTGTGCAATTGCATTCTTTGAAATAACCTGATGTACGCCTTTGAGCCATAGCCAAAGAACGGTCGCTGGACCAAATAAAAAGCGAGTAAACCAAAAGGGATCGGTTAAATCGCCAATGACTGCCATGGAAACATAAAGAAATATTTCAATGTGATCAAAATGTGGCCCAAGTGAATCGTTAACATCCGCCTCCCCATCAGTCAAAGTATCGTCCACATCTTCGTCGTCATCCGACGCAGCGGAAACATCCTCATGGTACCGAGGGACATATTCCTGACTATCTTGATTTTGCTGTTCTTGGATATCGTCAGGCATAAAATTGAAAAATGAAGTATGGAATATGTATCAAGTATTAAGGAAAAATATTTTTTTCTTCCATACTACATATTCCATACCCCTTATCCCACATTAGTTACACCAACCCCTCCTCTTCTCCTAAAAGTTGCTGCGGCTTGGTGGTAATAATTTTATCCTCAAAATACGAAGCGACCACTTGCATGGCTACGTGCTTCAGACCGGCAAAAAAGAGTCCTTGCCCCACCCCTGCCTCGAGCAACAAATTCTTTTCCGCTTCAGTTAAATTAAATGTTTTTGCCACCGTATCGATAGTTGCGGGAGATTGTTTTAAAAGCAACTGCAACGATGAGTTGGTAATAATAGGCTTGCCGTAGGGGGAATTCATAAAATCATCAACTTCTTGCGTAATCGTTGAAAGTCCTAAGTAGTACTTGCGTCCGCGCTTTGCAAGACCATACAGAAACGCCGCACCCTCAGGATATTTCATCATCACCCAGGCTTCATCAATAACCAAAATGCGCCGCTTTAACTGTGACCGCACCAGGTTCCAGATAAAATTCAAAATGACATACATCGCGATCGGACGCAGTTCATCCTCAAGATCGCGAATAGAAAATACGATAAGACGATTATTCACGTCAATGTTCGTTTTTTGATTCACAAATCCGGCATAACTTCCCTGAGTAAATTTATACAATCGCTCAGCCAAGGAACGCCCTCCTTCCATATTTCGCAACACCGTCTCAAAATCAGACAAAAGAGGTGGTTCCATCTTTAAGAAATTAGGATTGTCCGGCGTAATATCATAGGACGCATATGTTTCGGTCAGCGCGCGATCAAGCAGCGACTCTTCTTCCACACTAATCTCTCCTAACATAATTTTAAGCAATCCGGTAAGAGTTAAAATGTGTGACTTAAAAACGTCGGCAGGATCTTCACCCTTGGGAACCATAGGAATATCAAACGGGTTAATGTGCTGATCAGAGGTAAGGGATATTTTAAAATAGGTGCCACCCACCGTATCACTAAGATTTTTATATTCATTTTCAGGATCGATAACCAATACGTCAGTACCGATCATAAGTGAGCGCAGTATTTCCAGCTTTGTCGCATACGATTTTCCACCACCTGATTTTGCAAAAACAACCTGATTCGCATTTTCCAATGAAAATCGATCAAAAATAACCAAAGAATTATTATGCAAATTAATGCCATAGAGAATGCCGCTCTCGCTGGTTAAATCCATTGATACAAAAGGGAAAAAAGAAGAAACCGGACCCGAATTGAGTGGTGTGTGTATACCGAGTTTATCCTGACCCAAGGGAAGCGTGGAAATAAATCCATCGACTTGCTGAAAGAGTGCCGGTTTTACATAAATAAGCTTGCTCTCAAAGAGGTTAATAATCATTTCTTCAAGCTCATTGATCTTTTCAATGGAGTCTCCGTACACCGTAATGTACACCCCCACATCAAAGAGGCGCTCCTGAGCCTGTTGCAGATTGTCCCGCAGAGATTCAATGTCATTAAATGCTGTCTCTAACATAGGATCGCGCACAAACCCTTTGTCTTGTCGATCAATAACCTCAGCTTCTACCTGTGCCGCCTTTTTACGCAGATTTCGCAACGCCAGCGCGGTATCAACGGGATGAATAAAAATGGATATGTCAAAAAGTTTTGACAAATTAATAATAGGAGAAAACCAGCTACTGGAAAGATAGCGTGGATATGAAAAGATAAAAAATGTTTTTGAATATTTATCTCCTATTTTGACGTAGTTTTGACCAACCTCAAGAGCGGCGGGAGCAATGATATTTTTAACCCCTCCTCCTTGCTCATCGATTTGATTATTGGATGTGTGTGTAGTGTCTGACATACGTGTTATATACCTATCATGTTATGACTGTGTGCTCGGCGAAGTGCCGACTGCCGAAACAGATTCTTGTGAGGGAAGCTTTTTTTCTATCGCCTCGGGATTATACAAATTATAATACAGCTCAAGAAGCTCCTCATCGTTTAACGAAACCGCTCGCAAGCCAATCCGTTCAAGACCATTCAACACTTCATCAACGCGCTGTTGTAACTGAGCATATTTTTCTTCGTCCGATTCTTCTTGCTGATGTTTATTTTTTTTACCCGCCAAAAACGGCAGAAAACGGGCGGCACCTTTTTGTAACTCTCGAATGCCCCCACCATCATAAGGAATGACGGCAAAAAACGTTTTGGTCATAATTTCATTCTGTTTCACAAACCCACGAATAAATTCAATATATTCCGCTGTTTGATTTTTAAGAAGTTCGTTTGTTTCAGCATCACGAACCCCTTCCATTTTATGAAGGTATCCACTGATATTTAATTTACGGGAATGAATAACGATTTGAATGGAAAAATCGAGTGCATTTAAAAAATTCTGATAGGCGCTGGTAATACCATCTTGTTCTTCTTCTGATTTGAGCTCAAAATTAACACCAGCCACCATCACTACCGCCCGCAACCCACCCGTTTTCAAACGAATAACGCCATTTTTTATCTCTTCCACATCAATGAATTGCTGCGTTGCATTTTGAGGAAATGTTGCTTGTGGCATAAAAATAAGTACGTACTCAAAAAATAATTATCTTAAAAATCGATACGGCTATCTATACACGTAGTATACCATAAAATACAACGAAACTCAGCGAAAGCCGGCTCACCGATAATCAATACGCCGCGCAACTTCACGCTCGCCCGTGATACGTCGCAATACCTGATATTGCTCTTGGATTTCTTTGATCGATTTTCGAGGAGGTGTTTTTTCTCGTTTAGGTATGGGATTTTTTGTGGTTGTTAAATCTTGAAATAATTTTCCAACTTTGGAAAAATCGGGAACGATATCTTTTAAATTTTGTCGAGTATGTTCAACCGAAGGAATGGCTATTGCTTCATGAAGCACAAGAGGACGACGCCACAAAAATAATTTTGGTTCCCAAAAAAACTTGAGGCCATACAGGGCAACCATATAGAGCGGCCTCCCGCCAATTTTAATAAACGCAAACGTTGCACCAACTGAAAGTAATACGATTGCCACCAAAATCCACACAACAATGTTGAGTACAAAAAACAAAAAGAAGCAAATGAGCGCTGGTAATGCAATGAACGCAAACTGCTTCAACGTCAGCGGGCCGACGATTTTACTCTCAAAATCAATAAATTGTGGAACGGTAAACTGAGCCATAGGTAATGATAGTAAGTATCAAGGATTAAAAGCTATATATCAATAGCCTCAGACAACCCACTATGAAAGCGGCGTCTTAAATCCCGTATAATTTACCACCTTCGCTTTTTCTTGAATTTGAGGATTAGGTGCCCCATATTTTTTCACCGTAACAGGAATCTGCTGCGAGGGGGCCACTGGTGATGAAGGGGATTGCGGAGAGGCAGGGGGTTCTTGGCGGAGTATCGACGATGACGCATCCCGCTCAGGAAACGGTTGTAAAGGAATTTCAACGCGTGCTCGCGATGCTGGCGCCTGCCGTTGTTGAGAAAAGGCTGTTTTAAAGGATCCCATAAAACTGCCATACGACATTGGACGATATGTTTGCTGTGGTGTTTGGCGAACAATGGGCTTTGCCTCACCTTCCGTATGAAGAATAAAAGGCATTTCTCCTTGAGGTGTTGGAGAAGGAGTGGGTATAGGCTCGGAGGCAACGGGAGGCAAAGGAACAGTGTTTATTGAAATACTTTCTGTGGGCATGGGCGCGGGAGGGGGCAAAGGAACATCTTGGCGCAACACTAACGGTGCCGCTTCCATGGTGGATATAGTTTCTGGAGAAACAACGGTATCATTCGATGCGGGTATCGGCTGTTGCTCTTCTTCTTTTTTAAGATTAAGAGATTCGTCAATATGAACAAGCGGATCAGTAATAACCAATTTTTCTTCCAACTGTACATCATCAAATTCAGGATGAGGAACCTCTTGCATGGCACGACGAAATGATTCTATATCAGCCCGTACTGGCGCAAAAACATCACGATCAACTTGCTGATAAATATCTAACGCTGTTTTTGCATCAACGCCAATATCGCTCTGGAGAGAATCAAAAAATTCTTTACTTTGAACAAAACCAAGGAGCACAAACATACAAAGCCGCTGTAACGTTCGATGCTGTTGCTTGGTCAACACATTATTTTCTCGAAAAGAGTACAGCACATCATCTGTTACAGGAGAAAAAAGCGCCTCTCGAATTGTATCGGGTGCCCTTTCCCATCGTTCATTTATGTCATGTTGAGGATATGTGTGCATGTGTTATGTATAAAATGAGCCACTCTATTTTAAGGAGTTGAAGATTATTTTCCGCCACCAGAAGGGGTGGGGGAGGGGGTGGGGGTAGTGGGTCCTTTTTCTTCCTCAGCATAAGAACCTCCGATGACTGATGCAATGCTTTTTTCCATCTTCTTGCCAAGTGCTTTTATGGATTGCACCCGAGATTTTTGAAGTGTCTCCGCGATAGCGTCCATATCCTTGCCGGCAATATTAACTATAAGCTCAGTCGTGTATTCCTTTTCTATTTCCGTCTGAGCATCTCGAGCAAGACTCACAAAGAAGTTTTCAAGTTCTTCTTGCGTCTTTAACTTTGATGCCGTTGAATGCATTGCCTTTCCAGGATCTCTGCGAATTGCCTGAATATATGCATTGCGCACCTCTTCAGATTGTTTCTCGCTCATCCCGCTAATATCTTTATATTTTCCTGTTTCTTTATCAAGAGAAAAAGCCGATCCAGCCATATTATCGGCAATATCTTTCCAATCTTTTTCAGAAAATCCATTAAAAAATTTCTCTGATTCACTAGCAACTGTCGCGTTAGGAACCTCTTTTCCATCTTTATCTAAAGCACTTTGTCCTAAAAGAAGGCGTGCCATATTCAGATTCATGCCCCGCTTTTTTTCAATAGATCCCATTTCTTTAACTCGCCCCATCTTCTTCATATACTCGAGCGTGCTTACCATGTTTTGCGGAGAAATATCTATTCCTCCTATTTTATTCTTATCCGCAAGCATTTCATATGCGGCAACTTGCTGGCTCTTATTAAGAGTTGGTATTAATTTTTTAATCTGATCAGGACTCAAGTCTTTATTCTGTTTTTTAAAATCATCAATGTAAACCTGAGACCCTTTTTCAGTCGTTGTCTGTGTGCGAGACATACCACGAGCCAATCCTCCAAAAGCCATTTTCCCCACAGGTCCCTTCGATCCCCATGAGGTTATAGTGCTTTGAACACGTTGTCCTGACTTACTCTTAAGCGCCCCTGAGGTGACGCGATCCCTCCCCCATTTTGCACCTGTCTGTGCTTTTGTTTTTGCCCACTTTCCCGTTTTATCAGCAAAATTGAGCGCCATCTTTGATCCACCATATCCCATTTTTTGAGCCATCTTAAGTCCACCAATAAGCATGGCAACTGCGATAAGTGATGTCATGAGACTTCCAAAGGAAAGACCTGTGTTGAAAAATTGCGTCGCCCCGCTCATCGTAGTAGCAACTTGTTTTGAGTATTGTGAAAATTGATTCATTACTGCAATAGATATATATAAGAAGAGCAGTAGTGTTGGGGCGTAGAGTGACCAATGAATAAACGTATCCCACCACTGTTTCCAATATTTATTAGTACTGGGAAACACCCACATCAACCATACCAGTGGAGCAACAATAAGAAGGAATGAAAGATAAAAATATCGCATAAAAAGCATCCCCGCCATACCAATGAGCGTCAGAAATATAATAAGACCAAAAACAATAAGTATCACCATCGCAAGCAAGTCTCCTAAGGTGGCTCCAAAAAGATTATGAATAAAATTGGCGGTTGGACTATATCCACTTATCATACCCGAAAAACCAAAAGAGTCTCCAAGTTTTGCAACAGCAGTAGAACTCATACCGGGAGTGCCTAAGGGACTTGGACCCGCAATAAAACCAAGCAACCACGCTGATATGGAATTAGTTATTTTAATAAAAATACCTCCAATCAAAAGACTAAAGTTAACCAAAAGCGCGGCAATAATAAGTTTCCATAACAAACTCTGCATCTGATAACTTTTATTGCGTAAAATAGTGGCAATCGCAATAACAATAATTCCCAACACAAATCCAAGATTGGCAATATCACGAAAAATAGTCCATCCCGTAATAATAAATGGTGGTTGAAAATTTAATATAGAATCATTAAATGAAAGAGCCGCTTGTATAAGGTATCCCGCAAGCGTAATAAACGCACTTACAATAATAAGAATTAAATATAGTATTGTCTGAATAACAATTCCCACAAGAGGAATAGGGGTATCCGCAACATTACTCTTAGTATTATTTGACGCAGACGCAGTACTATTCAATTTTTGATTCTCCGTACCAATTGCAGCATTAATCGCATTAATACGATCTTGAACCGCTTTTATTTGTGCGGGCGTTGCATTATCTGGTAATTGCTGTTGGTCACTTTCCGCCTTTGTAAGTAAGCTTTGTAACCCTGCTTGATCACAATTACTCAAGTGTTGTTCATCACATGGGTTTGTGATGTTAACATTTTTTTGAGCATTTTCAATAAGCTTGAGTTGATTTATAAAATCAGCCTTTGCTGCTAATTGTTGAGGGGTTCCAGGCGGATTATTTACTATAGCAGATTCATTAATTAAAGCCTGTTCAGTAATACTATTATGTAACTGACTTAACTGGTCCGCAGTACACTGATCTAGATGCTGAACATCACAAGAAGGAGTCGTCTGCGCGGATGCAAACTTTAGCGTACCAAATGTCATAAAAATAATGACGCCAAAAACCGCTACCCACATAAGAATGCGAGCACGGCGAGATGTATGCATGGTATTAGTAAATAAAGTCATTGTAACTTGTTATGTCCGTGCCTCACAATAAAATGTATTATCGCCCGGATACATAGGGTATGCGGGAACAGAAAGTCCGGTTAAAACATTCTGCAACACATTGACTAGCGTTACGGATCCTCCACTGGTCCCTGGCCCATTTCCTGCATTAGCCGCTTGCTGAATCACAGCGCTTGAAACCAGATCACTATATTGTGTCGTAAAAGTATTAAAATCATTTTCTACCGTACTCAGAAGTTGTGCAGAGGTGGTAGCGCTTTGTAAATCATCGGGAGTAATCGCCTGCACTACTGCTACATTTTTTTGAGCAATCGGAAGTGCCTGATTAATAGAAGTCAGTAAATCGTTAAAATATCCATTATGTGCAACCGCTGTTGCTGACGTAGGAAATCCTTGGAGTGGATAAGGAACAAGATCTCCAAGATTTGCATACGCTTGTGTCTTATTTAAATCATCATAGCGCAGATATCCATAGTTTGGCGGTCCAATTGCCTGATCGCTCCCCCACGCTTGATTTGTCACAAAGCGATTGAAACAGAATTTTACCGCATTAAGCGCCATGTCATTTCCCTGTGTCGCCAAATTCTTAAGTGTTGCAAGATAAGAAATGATATTAGTATAGTTTTTTATAACGCCATTAATGGCATTCTGATTTTGTTGTATCTGCTGATCGCGAGATCCCTGTGTGAGATTTGAGTAATCCAAAGTAACGCCTCCGCCAGAGGATGGACTACTTTGAAGCAACCCCTGGCCGGCATTAAAGACTTTACCAATAACCACATTTACCAGGGCCGATATGACACTTTGCACATTGGATGCATAGTCGAAATTACTCAAAACTCCTTTTGTTGCCGCCTGCGCCGCCACTTCTCCGGGGGTCACTGTTTGGTTCTGCGTACAGTAGGTGCTTTCCATACTTTTCCATTGCGCATCACTGTCTTGTCTGTTACTTGTTCCTCCTGTTTGAGAATTAACCTGCCATCCCGCATCAAGGAATGCCTGCTCACTATGAAGAGTTGTTCCATCCAAAGGACTCTGCCAAGCAACGCATTGTTTCACATCCAAAAATCCATTTGATGCCGCCGCCTCACTTTGTGCCGCTTGTTGATTTTGTGCCGCGGTTGCCATATAGGCATTTTCTAACGTTAATGACATGCCAAAATAATTATTTTCGGGATAAAACAATTGTTGAAAAGAAAGCCACCCTCCCTTTTGTATGAAATCCTGCGTATTCTTCAAGTTTGCTTGAAAATCCTGATAACGACACTGTACAGGAAGCCCTAAATTATTTTGAGCATATTGCGATGCAAATGAAAGTTGTAATTCAGGAGCAAGAGGGGCACACAAATTAACTCCTTGTGTTTTAAGATAGTTGTTTACCGTATCAAAGGCGATATCTCCTGATTTTGCCAAATACCCTTTCCAATCAGTCACAAAAAGAGGTTTCCCCCCATTTTGAATAGAATTAACAATCTGGTTAGTCATATCATCAACGATGCGCTTGACGATTTGATCGCGCAATGTTTTAAGCCCTTCCTCAGCAGCCCATTGAGCAATATCCGCAAGATGACTTGTTACCAATTGCACAAGCTCTGTTGGATTAAAAACAACCCATTGAGCATTGGTTTGCAAAGGAGAAAACACCATAGTGGCAACAAATATACCCAAGAGTACTCCACCAATAATCTGACGAGATGATTCCTTTAAAAAAGTTTTAATAACTTTAGTCAGCATGATAAATTATTTCATAATCGTTTTAGCATCTTGTGAAACAACATCCCATTGCGACGACAGCTGTGGCAAATATTGTAGCGCAACATATGCACTTAAAGGATCAGTAGATTCGTTACGGAGCGCATTAAAAACAATCACCATATTTTCAAAAAAGAGTACGTTCTCTTTATGGAAAGATAAAAATGCACGGGGAACACTCATGGTCAGTAACCCATCACGTATATTTTGATATTTTTGAATCAAAGTATCAAGGGCTGTTGTGTCTCCTCCACTAAAAGAGCTGTTGAGAGCAGAAATAATTTGTACCTGGGAAAACGCAGAAATACTCGAAAGATATCCTGCGTACGTTTGCTTGTACATTGTTATATCACTTGATGATGCGCCATCAATAATATGAAGGGACGAATCATTAATGGATGTCTGTATGCCGATGGCCGATGGTGTTAATTGACCCGAAACATCCGAAAGATTTTGAAATTTCCCCGTCTGAATTTTACTGAGAAGCGAGGGTGTATCAGTTGCTCCTTGTTGCACCAACTGTGATACAAACTGGCTTTGTAAATCAGTTGCTACCTGTTGAGTCAAATTACTTGGTTGCGGAGAAGCTGCTAATAACACCGTAGAAGATCCGGTATTGTACGTATTAGAAAGAATATAGGGAGATGATGTTGCCACCACAGAGATGTGACCCGGGGATGTGGTGTTATGAGAAGTAGCACCAGAAAAAACCCACCCCTCTAAAAACCAATAACCGACAAATACAATTGCCGCAATAAAAAAAATGAGAAGGTATTTTTTCTGAATATCATACATAACCAAACAGCGCTACGCCTCCTTATAGTATACAAGGAAATCACCAAGAAGAAAACTCTTCAAACAATCGCATAAGCAGTGCCGGAGAAAGAAGGTGCGGACGAGACGAGGGGGCAACACCTACGCGATCCAAGAGAGCCATCAGCGCCGCACGATCGGGAATAATATGTATAAGATTATTAAAAATTGTTTTCCGCGGTTGTTTAAAAAGCGCGCGAATAAAAATATAGTATTGTTGAGCCAACTCCTGCGTACCACGAGACGGAATTCCCTCAAAAACCACCACCGCTGAATCAACTTTTGGAGGCGGATTAAAAGCTCCGCGCGCTACACGCATATCCAAGTGAGGCTGTGCCCACCACAGCACCGACGAAGCCAAAAGATTAAGCGCCCCCTCAGAAGCCACAATCCGTTCGGCTACTTCTTTTTGCATCAAAAGAACAGTCCGCTGTGGCCGATAAGAAAGCTCTCCAATAACACGCAATATATGTCCTGTTATGTAGTAAGGAATATTCCCCGCAACAGCATACTCACTGCCACGTTCTTGATATGCTTTGCTCAGCAAAGGAAGTTCATGCAACGCATCGCCGTGCACAACACGCAATCCATTTAAAGACGTTGTCACAAGAGTATGGGCAAGCGCATCATCTTTTTCAATAGCCGTCACCTGATGCCCACGCGCAAGCAACGCGTGCGTCAGCTCCCCGTGCCCGGGACCAATCTCAATAACAGGCAATGGAACGACGCCTACCGCATCAGCAATAGCGGCTAACACACGTTTATCCGTAAGAAAATGTTGCCCAAGAGATTTTTTTGCGAACATAATGTGGTTACAATTTGAAATTTTTCCTGCCTGCCAGCAGGTAGGAATCAAATCTTAATTTTAAATTAAAAATTCTCACGTCTATTCGTACACAATGTACTGTTCATCCTCATCAGGAAGTTCTCCGCGATCAAAAAATACTTGTTGAGGAGGAAGTTCGTACAAGAATCGAGACGCTACACTATAAAAATGAAGTTGCAGTTCACGCCGTGCCCGTGTCATTGCCACATACATCAATCGGCGCTCTTCCTCGACGTCTTCTGGGGAAAAAAGCGATCGCTGATGAGGTAATGTGCCCTCATTAACACCCGCAACAAGTACTCCATCAAACTCAAGTCCTTTGGCTACATGAATGGTCATTAAGTTAATAACCGGAACCCCCTCGTGCCGCTGAGCACTGCGCAACGACTGCGCATCAAGCGTATCAGCCAACGACACTCGTTCAAGAAACGATGCGGCGTCGGAAAAATGTTGTGCAAACGCCATGAGTTCCTGTATGTTTTCGGCGCGATCAGAGGCGTTATCATATTTTTTATCCAATCGATTCATAAAATCGGCGGCGGTGACAAACGCACGAAGAATATCCAAAGGGCGCGTCTCAGAAGTATAGCCGGACAACTTCTCCCGTACCGCGGCGGCGAGACGTTTGCCAAGATTTTTTTCCAAGCGTATAAAACTCAATGTGTCCTGCGGATTACACACCATGCGCACTCCGGCAATAATATCTTTAATTTCTTGCCGATCATAGAAACTCACCGTCCCAAAGATCTGGTAGGGTACCTGGTGCTCAATGCACATCTGCTCCAACGCACGAGACTGTGCGTTCGTGCGATACAAAATACCCACTCGCATACCGCTCTTTTGCATGCGCTGAGCTTCATCCAATATGGCATCTGCTTGTGAAAATTCATCACGATGCTCAATGACGCGCACCGGTGATCCAATTTCATTTTCCGTCCACAAATTTTTCTTCTTTTGCACTTCGTTGTGCGCAATGAGCGCCGACGATGATTCAATGATTTGCTTCGTAGATCGATAGTTCTGCTCAAGCATAATGACCAGTGCCTTGGGCCATTCGCGCTCAAACTGTAAAAAATTGCGAAAATCAGAAAATCTGAATTTATAAATAGATTGTGCATCATCACCTACTACCATCACATTTCCATGTGATGCGGCAAGCAATTTTACCAAAAGATACTGCGCGGTATTTACGTCTTGATATTCATCAACTAAAATATAACGAAACATTGCTTGATATTTTTCTCGCGCCCCCGCATCATTGCGCAGCAACCACACGGGCTTATGAATAAGATCATCAAAATCAAATGCATTATTATCTTTGAGCGCCGCTTCATATCGGGTAAATAAATCCCACACCGTTTCATCATGAGGACTCCGCACATATGCCGCCGCATCTATATATTCACTTTTAATACGAGAAAATTGTCGCGCCAACGACGCAGGAAGAAGGTAGGGACTTTTAGGAAGATCTGCAACGAGTCGCTTAATAAGTCGTTGCGAATCATCGCTATCAAAAATAGAAAACGCATTTGTACGAGAAAATCTCTTTGCCTCATGGCGCAAAAGCCACGCACCAAAAGAATGAAACGTTCCCACAAACGGATCACCCTCTCCCTTAAGGCCGTGCGATGCAATTAATTTTTCAACCCGCTCCTTCATCTCCCGTGCCGCCTTGTTAGTAAAGGTAATTGCCAAGATTGCCTGCGGTGGCACCTGTCGTTGAGAAATAAGATATGCAAGCCGCGCGGTAAGCGTTTTTGTCTTACCAGAACCCGCTCCCGCCACCACTAAAATAGGACCATCAGGAGCATACGCCGCCTCTCTTTGTTTATTATTTAAATCAGAATTCATCGTGATACTATAGCATACATCATCATGTCATAAAGCACATCATACACACACATCGCATAGCATCCACACTCTAAAAATTACCATCATTATTACCATCATCTCCACCATCATTATTATTATCATTATTACCACCACCCCTACCACCATCATTATTATTACCACCACCCCTGCCACATCCATATACACCCCCTCACTCACACACACCATACACATACACCATATATTCAATATATTGAAGATAGTCTCAATTTCAAACGATCGTAAAAATTGAGATAATTTTTACAGATAATAAATGATGTTATTTATGTTGTTGAGTGTGGACATGTTTATATTGAAGAGTTCCCTTTCCCGACAACTCTATAATTTCCACATATTGAACAATGTCCAAATCACGCAAATGATGCAAAAAAGACGACGGTATTTTTGTGCTACCAATCCACACACTTCGCCGAAGAAAGGTAAATTCCAAAGTCTTAAGCGCTTCACGTAGCCACGCCCTATATAATTTTTTACTTTCAGGAATATCAAAGACAATAACAATGGGAGTCTTTGTATAACAAATATTATACGAACATTTTGGAAGCATATTTCTCTTTTTTGTAAAAAACTGTTTAATACATGCAATTCCTTTTTTTGTTATAGACATATCAGAAGAAAGTAAGCCATCTTTTCTGAGACGTGACGACATAACCGCGTATCGACGCTTTAATATACGAAATTCATCACCGTCACCATAATCCCTACCACTCTCCTCGAGCGTATGTACATTCGCCCATAATTGACGCGTGGAACCAGCCGAAAAAAGAAACGCCTCAAAAGCACTTGAAAATTTTCTACTTTGCACATTTTTTAAAAAATCAACCTTAGAAACCCTTCTCATACCATATTAAGTAAAAACATCGCCATAACATCATATTCATATATATTCAATATTATGAACATTATCTCAATTTCAAACGATCGTAAAAATTGAGATAATGAAAGATGGCTACTAAAAACCATCGTAGATAATAATTCTTGCCACATTATTATGCGGGCAGATTTGATGGCATTCGATATGAGAATGCTTCCTGTACACACACGTCATCAACAACATCTTTGTCGTCAATGTCAGCAATTGTCTGCGCTATTTTAAGAAGCTTAAAATAGCCACGCGTAGAAACATGTGCTTGATCCAAAAGAACATCAAGCATTCGTTGCGCTGAAGGAGTCACACGCACACATCGAGTTGCATCTTTAGATGAAAGGCTCCCGTTCATTTGTGCATGCACACCAGCCATATCATACCGTGCCGCCTGTTTCATGCGCGCCGCGGTAACCCGCGCGCGCACGTATGCTGACGTCTGATGATCATCGGTAATTGCCGCACGCAAATCATCCGAAGCAATTCGCCCAATCCACACATGTAAATCGATTCGGTCCAAAAGTGGTCCGGATATTTTTTTATGGTACCGAATAATATCATACGCACTGCATGTGCATGCTCGCTTATCATCTTGATAGTAACCACAAGGACAAGGGTTTGCCGCAGCCACTAAAAGAAAATCAGATGGAAACACCACTGTATTTTTTGATCGCGCAACATGTACTACGCGATCCTCAAGAGGTTGTCGCAATGACTCAAGAACATCCCGATGAAATTCAGGAATCTCATCCATAAACAACACCCCTCGATGCGCAAGACTAATTTCTCCAGGACGAGGATTTTGACCACCCCCAACCAACGACACCAATGAAGCACTGTGATGCGGCGCACGAAAAGGACGGCGAGTAATAAAAGGTTGTCCTACTAAAAGTCCCGCCGCGCTATACACCCCCGTAATCTCAAGCGCTTCAGCAAAAGAAAGCGGTGGTAAAATAGAAATAAGTGACTGTGCAAGCATTGTCTTTCCCGCTCCCGGGGGACCTGAAAAAATAATATTATGTCCTCCGGCCGCGGCAATAGTCAGTGCACGTTTTGCCGCATCATGTCCACGCACATCAGCCATATCAACTCCTCCAACATCTACCCCGGGAATAAAAGGCGATGCCTTACAGGCATCGATAGGATTTTTCCCTTCAAGATGTTCAATAAGTCCTCCGAGTGAATCTAATGGAATAATTTGTATGCCATCGATAAACGCAACCTCGGCACAATTGTGCCGAGGAATGTATGCCACCAAAAATCCTTTTTGGCGAGCCATGAGGCAAATATTTAAAATACCCGGAACGGGACGTACCGCGCCATCAAGAGCAAGCTCTCCAACAAAAAGAGCATGAGCCACATCGCTCTGTCCGATTTGTGCTGAAGATATAAGATATCCCAACGCAATCGCCACATCATGTAACGACCCATTCTTTTTAACATCCGCCGGAGCAAGATTAACCGTTACGGTACGATTTTCACTCGTCGGTGGTTTACAGTCAGTATTTTTTAACGCAGCCGCCACACGCTCCTTGGCTTCAGATACCGCCTTATCAGCAAGTCCAACGATAGAAAAAGAAGGGAGCCCCACATGCATATCCACTTCAACCTCAATAACACGAGCAGTAATCCCTTCAACTTCTGCAGAAAAAATTTTTGCGACCGCGTGACGCATATACTATCATCTACCACGCAACGCTTTTAATAATAGTTATGCCGCCGCATTGTCATGGTGCTCTTTGGCATATGCAGGATCAAACCGCGCCTCAGGATTTACCTCAAGAACAGCGGCAGAAATCTCTTTTCCCGTTGCTTCACAAACGCCATATGTTTTTTTCTCAAATTTTCCAAGTGCGTGTTGCACCTCTGCGAGTTGCTCACGAAGTGCACGAGCGGAAGCGACGCGATTAAACAATTCTTCTGATTCATCGGTATTATCGTCAGGTCCCGGATAATCACCAAAATCAGGAGGCGTCTCAAGTTCCTTTATTGTTGCCTCAAGCGCATCTTGCCGTTCCAACAATAAACTATGAAAATGTTTTTCTTGTTCCAATGAAAGCATATATTGTATATACAATTACTATTATTATGGAGGGCGCCCAAAGCGCACCACACTACATAAAAATAGTATAGCAACCATAGCACGAATAACAAGCGGGCGTGTGTGGAATACTTCATCCACGATATGTCATCGTTCAAAAAACCACGACCCGAGGCAATCACATTGTATAGCACATTACATTGCGGTCTCTTCAAAAAAACCTTACAATAACCCATATCACATTATGAGTGCTGCAAAATCATACGCAATTTTTTTTTCTATTATTGCGGCAACCGTGGGATTGATTGCAGGACTTCGCGCGACCACTCATGGACAACCAACAGCAATAATACAAGCGGCGGCAGAACAGACAAAAACCCCACCACAAAATCCGTATCCACTTGCCACACCACTTTCTCTCAAACAAAAAGTGGGACAACTTTTTATGGTAGGAATACCCGGAACCACTATTGACGCAACAGCACACGCACTACTCACTCAATACTATGTTGGCGGTATATTTCTTTTAGGAAAAAATATAGAATCCCCCCAACAACTACTCTCCCTAACAACAACAGCACAACACCAAGCGCTATATGCGGATAACGCAATTCCTCTATTTATCGCCACTGACCAAGAAGGAGGCGAGGCATCTCGCATATCATTCGGGGCTCACGCCGCCACACCCCAAAGCGCCATCACTGATACTATTCAAGCATACATTCTAGCGCGTGAACGCGGAGAAGCTCTTAAACAACTCGGTATCAATACCAATTTTTCTCCAGTTGTAGACAGCATTCACTCCTCCTCATCATTCCTTTTCCCACGCACCTTTCATGTGCCAGATAATCAAATTGCATCACTGGCAAGCGCCATGATTAGAGGATATCAAGAAGCAGGTATTATTGCCGTCGCAAAACATTTTCCGGGACACACTGATCAGGCACAAGATCCTCACCTTACCGCATCCTACAGTGCCGTTTCCACAACAACTCTTCAAGAAAACGAACAACCATTTCAAAAACTCATTGCGATATCACATCCTCTTATGATGATGGTTGATCACGTTATCTACACACACATTGACCCCCAAAATCCTGCAAGCATGTCTCCAACCATCATACGAACACTCCGCACTGATATGGGTTACCAAAATATTATCATTACCGATGATATGGAGATGGCGGCAGTAACTCAGCACACAACCTCTTTATCTGATGCGGTTATACAAGCACTTAAAGCAGGTGCAGATATTGTGCTTCTTTCTGGATTTACCGTTTCCCCACAAGAACACGAAGCGGTAATACAAGCAGTACAAAATGCAGTACAAAATGGCATCATTTCAGAATCAACACTCAATCAAAAAGTTGAACGAATTCTTGAAATAAAAAAACAAGCACTCGCCCAAACTCAAGAAAATAATTAATACAAAAAATACTATTCTCTAGTATAAAACCCCTCGCAAGACGCGAGGGGTTTTATACTATCAAGATATATTTTTCTGCTATGTGTTATTGCGTTGCTGATGATGTCGATGCGCTTGGAGACACCGGAATAACGGGCGCCGCAGCATCAGGCGAAGACGTTGGTGTTGCTGATGGTGTCAGAGTAGGAATTGGCGTTGAGGTCGCAATCGGTTGAGCAGACAGACGTTTGAGAATATCCACCATCTGATTGTATGACGTCGTTATAATGAGCACATTGCGGCCATTCACCACAGCTGGCGTATATTCAAAAACTTGTTGATTTTTTATCGAAAAAACGAGATAGCGCACCATCAATCCTCCAATAAGGCCTCCTTTAAATGTTGCGGGAGTCGGAAGTGTGACGGGGGAAAGGAAAAATTGCGGAATGTCACTGGGAGATCCTTCTATAAGGGTGAATGCTGATGCAACTTGATCAGGAGTAGTAGCGGTATTAAGTGTTAAAACAACGCCAAGCTTAGAACCTCCGGATTTATCACCGTACAGCCACGTTGTAAAATCTTTTTCAAAAAATGATGAGAGTGATGATGCCGCTGAAGGCAAAAATGCCTGAAGAAAAACATCGGAAGTTATCGGCGTGCCACTTGCATCGGTAAAAGCAATGTCACGCACCGTGCCAGCAAGAAGCGTATTTTTTGATGATGATGCAATGGCAGTTTGGAACGAACTCAGATCAGATCCAGTAAGCGCAAGTGTTGCCGACGAATCAGGAGAAGGAATAAGTGATGTGTGCACAATCGGTGCAGGCGTCGATACGGGCGTCGATGAAGGAGTGGGTGTCGCTGTTGTGCTTGTGTCGGTTGCTGTAGAGAGCGCCCCTTGTGATGTTGGTGTTGGAGTCACAGGAGCGCTTTGATTTAATGCAGATACTAAATAAAACACTCCAAATCCTACCACCACCGCAAGCACAATAATACCCAAAATAACCAAAATTGTTTTTGATGATTTTGTTTTGGGAGGAAGGTCTGTCGCCGTATCACCAACAGCGGGCGTACCAGGGACCCCATATTGATACGATGCGAAAGGAGGTTGTGACGAGGGACTACTTGATGATGATTGAGCAGAAGAAGGGGTTGGTTGTGCTGAGGCGCCAAATACTTCAGACGCACTCATAAATTGAGGTTCGGGAGCACCACCGCCCATCTGCTTAATTGATGCCGCATCGGATTGCATGGTACGCACCCCTATTTGTTGGTCAGAAGGAGGCGGTGGGGGAACGGCATTGTTAGGAGTCGACTGCGGTTGTCCCGATCCAAATGGATTGGTGCCCGAAGGAAATGAAGTGGGGTCTTGAGCCATAATAAATAATGTTACTAATTATGTGTAAAGTATTTTTTTGTGCGACGAACGTTACACATAAAATAAATGTATGTGTACGCATTGCACATAGTATACCACACTCTTTCTCATTCATCTTGTCGTGCTGTGGATAAGATAAAAAAGAATGCGCGTAGCACGAAAGAAACACAGTATGGTACAATGCCCCTATGGCAAAAAAAGAGGAACAAAAACAAGCAATACTTATTGATGCCCATTCACTCATTCATCGATGTTTTCATGCTGTTCCCCCACTTACCAATAGCAAAGGAGAACCGACGGGAGCATTATACGGAGTCGCATCAGTGTTGCTTAAAATCATACAGCGACAACACATCGACTACATTGCTGCCGCATTTGATCGCCCCGAACCAACTCTGCGAAAACAACGCTATGACCAATATAAAATTCATCGCCCTGCCGCATCCGACGAACTCGTTTCACAACTCATTGAATCACGCAATCTTTTTACAAGCTTTTCCATACCCGTACTTGAAAAACCGGGCCACGAAGGCGATGACATCATCGGCACATGCGTAGATCTCTTTACCAAACAACAAAATAATATACACGTTACCATTCTTACTGGAGACCTTGATTCTCTCCAGCTTATTGACGATGAACGCATTGTGGTAGAAACATTTAAAAAAGGAATTACTGACACTGTTATATATGATGCCGCAGCGGTCGCCGCTCGCTACCACATTACTCCTGCACAATTTATTGATTTTAAAGCACTTGTTGGTGATGCATCAGACAATATTCCCGGCGTTGCCGGTATCGGCGAAAAAACCGCAACAGAAATTCTTACCACGTATGGATCCCTTGAAACATTTCTTGCGCAAGGTACCAACGAACGCTTTTATAAAAAAATTGCTGATCAACGCAAGCAAGCATTTCTCTCAAAAGAACTTGCCACCATCAACCGCGCAGTCCCTCTTGATATATCCCTGAAAGATTTAGTTTTTTCATACGATCCTGAGCGGATACAATCATATTTTATAGAACAAGACTTCACCTCACTTACAAAACGTCTCAGTTCACAAAACACACTCCACCCCATCACTTCCGCGCGCGCAGCAAAGAACGCAACACCTATAGATGCTATGCCGCTGTGCCCCTGTACTGATGCTCATGGAAACATGGTGCATGTTGGCTATGATATAAAAAACTTTTTCAAAGAAGGGTCCGTTCCCGTTCCATACTTTGATGTCCGCCTTGCCCACGAACTCATTGGTATCAATGCGCGAACATGGCGCGAGTTGTCATTAAAACTTTTTAAAAAAGAATTGTCTTATGAGGATTGTATGCAACAAGCATACACCACCCTCTCTCAACGCATCGCCGAAAGCCCCGCGGTCAATGTATGGGAAAATATAGAGCTTCCCCTTATTCCCATTATCGCCCGCATGGAAAAAATTGGCGTCCTTATCGATCGCCTCCATCTAACTCAGGTAGGCGCCGCCCTTGACAAGGCGATTGCGGAAAAAGAAACGCTTATACACAAAACAACGGGGTTAATTAATATTAATTCTCCCAAACAGCTTGGCACATTTCTTTCAACCACCTACCACATTCCCGTCACCTCAACGGCCGCTGATAAACTTAAAAAAATAGAAGAAAAAATTCCGCTCGTCAAAGATATTGTAGCCTATCGCGAACTCTTTAAACTACAAACCACCTATGTGCGTGCCTTTGAAAAATTAGTCGCCGCCGATGGAACGATACACCCCACGTTCCTCCAACTTGGCGCCGCAACAGGAAGACTTTCATGCACCAATCCAAACCTTCAAAACATTCCCCAGGAATCATCGTGGTCACATGACATACGAAATATATTTATCGCGCCGCCACATACCACCTTCGTCGCATTTGATTATTCCCAAATTGAACTCCGTGTAGTAGCAACATTGGCCAATGACATGCACATGATTGAGGCCTTTCGACGAGGTGATGACATTCACACACTGACGGCACATAAAATTTTTCACACACCCATTCATGAGATCACCAAAGCACAACGACGGCTCGCAAAGACGCTCAACTTCGGCATGGTGTACGGCATGGGTTCCCGCGCGCTTGCCCAGCAAAGCGGACTCTCCAGCGCTCAAGCAAAAGAATTTATAGAAACATACTTCAAAGAATTTTCCTCCATTAAGCACTGGCAAGAACAAGTCCTTCGCGATGCACGAACGCAAGGGATGGTTATCAACCGCAATGGAAGATTCAGAAATCTCACCGCTCTCCGTTCACCAAATCGCTTTATCGCATCGGGAGCGGAACGGGAAGCCATTAATATGCCAGTGCAAAGTTTAGCCGCCGACATTCTTAAATACGCCATGCTTGCCACCGATCAATACATACAAAGCCATGCACTCCGTAATAGTGTTGCACTTATTTTAAGTATTCATGACGAACTCATTTTTACCGTACAAACCAACATCCTCACCGAAGGAAAAGAAAGTGGTGTTATTAAAGATTTACAACGCGCCATGGAACAAGCCTACCAACTCACCGTCCCCCTTAAAACCGATGTACGCATCGCATCAGCATGGGGAGACGTTGGTTAAAAATACTGCGTATCATCATAACATCTCTGTGAAACAATAATGTTTCACAGAGATGTTTCACGACTCATTATTATAAGTCGTATTGTTTCACGTGAAACAATACGAAAAATACGCTAGACTCATCTATATGATTGTCTCCCTCTTATATGGTCTGGCCTCCTTGGGTATTGGATATGCGCTTATGGTGTGGATGGATCCTGCTGCCCACATCAGAGGGATAAGTTTGGGAATTGCTGCACTGACGCTAGGCGCAAGTGTTATGGGTTTTATGGTACTCCTGGGAGCACTTGCCCAAGGATCACTAGAGGGAGGCACCATACTGGCATTGATCATCGCCACACTCATCGTCGCTCTTGATTATAAATCCTTACGCGCTCGTCTCCATGCCAACACACACAGCACACCAGACAAAAAAAACAATATCTCTCCAAAGGAATTATTATTTTGTAGCATTCCCATCCTCCTCATTATTCTCTTTATATTACACGGCATGCTGTGGACCACATCGGGTCCGCTCACCTCATTTAAAGGATGGGGGGACGGCGCATACCATCTGGGCATGGTAATGCAATTTGTGGTCCAACACTCATTTGCTCTTACTCATCCATTTCTCGGCAACACGCCCCTCATATACACATTTTTTATTAACCTTACATCGGCACTGCTTTTAAAAGGAGGCGCCGGCATAGGGGTGAGTTGGTATGCTCCACTATTTCTTTACGCCATCGCCTTTGTTCTGTTTTTATATCAACTAGGAAAAGAACTTCTTCATAAAAAAACACTCGCTTTTTTTCTTGTCCTCCTTTCTTTATTGGGAGCAGGAATGGGATATATATGGTTTTTTAAAAACATTGCATCAAGCTATGCACAGGGAGGAATTACTGCGGCCACACAAACCATACTCAACCCACCATATCAGTACACACAATTAGATAATCGCACGAGCGGCATTCCTCTAGCCCAACAAGTACCCTTCAACATCCAATGGATTGTGCCCATTGAATCATTCTTTTCTCACCAACGATCATTTATACCAGGTGTTGGCCTGGGCATGCTTCTTGCTCTAGGGATGTGGTTGTACCGGAATACAAAAACAGTATGGAAGTGGGTTGGCGGCGTTGGCATTCTTCCTCTCATACACAGTCATTCATTCTTAGCCCTCAGTGTTGTTGCTGCGTGTGTTGTGGGCGTATACGCCATCTCTCATCGAAAGATGTTTCGTGACATAGGGATAACCGCAATAAAAAGTGTAGCTCTTTTTGCACTCCTTGCCGTTCCCCAAATTTTGTACATTCAAGGACGAGTCTTTGAGCCAACCAACAATCATGGAGGATCATTCATGCGTCCGTGGTTTGGGTGGATGATGTGTACACACACCACCTCATGGATTACCTGCGCGCCTAATATTGCTGGCACTGACACAAATATTATTTTCTACTGGATAAAAAATTTTGGTGTTGTTTTTATCGGATGGATTATCGCACTAGCATACGTCGCCTTTAAAAAAGATCGCGTACAACAATTTTTTGCCGGGCTCAGTGGCATTCTTTTTATCATTCCAAATATAATGATTTTTCAACCATGGGAATTTGATAATAATAAATTTATTTTTTACTGGTGGATTGCCGCCATCATCACCACTCTCATGGCGCTTGTAACGGTTATTAGCACCACAAAGAAAAAATGGGTGGGCATACTCCTTATAAGTATATTTCTTATTGGATCATTTCCTGCCGGCATTATTGATACGTACAGCCAGGCAAAAAGTTTTATAACAGGCAGTGAGGCATATGCCTACTACGGCCCCGCACAAGAACGCGCCGCGCAATGGATACAAACACACACCGATCCCCGCGCCCTGTTTCTCACCGCTCCCACCCCCGATCAATTTGTGCCATTAATAACTGGCAGGCAATTGTATATCGGCTATGAAGGGTGGCTTTGGTCCCAAGGGGGCGCAGCCATCATCACACGGCGGACAAACACCATACACGCCTCATTGGACACACAAGACCCTGTGGTATTGTGCGCCGATGGCGTCCGCTATATTGTTGACGACATGGAATTCCAAAAAGCATACCCCCATACATCAATTACCCCATCGCTTGGAAAAGAGGTTTACAACGCAGACGGCATTGCCGTGTATGCGCTAACATGTCAGTAATGAGATACAATTCTTACTCCTACTACCTCCTTTATAATTTTATATCTTCCACGGCTTTTCGCGACAAGGGAATACCCGAACTACCAGAATGCCCGCCACAGCCGGCGGGCCACTTTCTGCGTATTGGCATGGACCGCATATCCATGCCATCCCATATAGGACAGCATGACTTTTTCCAAAGACATGTCGTCGGCAATAAATGCTTTCCGGTACCGTTCAATGCGCTTGCTGCAGCGCCTGACCGTTGATGTGCGAAGCCTGGTATAGTGTGGAAATAACACATACCCTAGAAATGGTATGTGCGACATCACGCGCCCAACCATGACTTTGTGTGGGTGCACGGTCAAAAAGAGCCGTTCGCGCAAAAATTGCTCCAATGCATGGCGGATGCGGTACAACTCATGCAGATTAGTAGAACACACAATCACATCGTCCATATATCTGATGTAATAACGGCAATGCACTTGCTCCTTGGCGTAATGGTCAAGCTCGTTGAGATATACGTTTGCAAACAGCTGGCTGGTGAGATTGCCTATGGGAATGCCTTTGCGCCTGCCGGCAACAACCGCATCGGTGCTGGTTTCTATAATGTCAAAAAGCAGTTCTTTAATAGATGCGTCAGTAACAACACAGGAAAGCAGTTCAAAAAGAATATCGTGATCAATGCTGGGGAAATACTTGGCAACATCCAATTTGAGAAAATACGCTTCGCGCGTATACCGGTTTGTTGCCGCATACATGAATTGCCGCAGCCGCGCAACGGCACGGTGCGATCCCTTCCCGACGCGGCACACGTATGAGTCATAAATGAACCGCCTCTCAAACAGCGGTTCTATAGCATCAACAACGGCGCGATGTACAATGCGGTCACGAAACGGCGCCGCCTTGATGCGCCGCTTCTTTGAATCATGCACAATAAATTCGCGGTACGGGCCGTGGCGATACGTGTAGTGCTGCAGCTGGTACGACAGCACACCCAAGTTCCACTCCCGCCGCTTGTCAAAAAGCATCACCTCCGCGCGGCTTCTGCGCGATTCGCGCGCTTTTGTGTATGCCCTGTACAGCTTTTTGTATGCATACACATCTTCATATGAGGGGGTTGGTATGCCGCGATTCATGCTGGGTAAAATAATAGAGCAATTAATATGAGCACCCGCGTTCCTTGTGTATGACATGTGCACAAGGAACAGTTCCATAAGCGCGTCATGGAAGGTATGGGTGCATATTCCCCTGCATGCACGCCATGCAGGGCGGTGTACGGCCAGTAGGCAAATACGGCACGGACGCATGGGCGCCATAAGCAGCCATGTGCATCGGGCCGTGAAATATATCTCCGCACGCTGCGGAGATATTGTATACCGGGCGCAACGGAACCCGATGTTGCTGTTCGTGTTGCCGGGAGTGTTGTTCAGATTCAGCGTCTCGACGCCTGCATTGCCGCTATTGTTCCAATTCCCGCCGCGCAGAAAACCGACCGTCCGTTGAGCGGTCGCACGCCGCCTCTCATACAAGCATATCGCCTGCGTCGCGCATAATTATGTCTGCGCTTCCAAAGCGTTACTGCTATATGAGAAGTTATGTGCGTTTTTCTTCCGCAGACCCGCAGCTATCCGCTCCAGCTCGTTCACCCGCTCAGCACCTTGTGCATATTGTCTGACGGAAAGAAGCTTCACGTCATTGCTCAGCCGAATAAGAATCCGCACGACGTCAATTTGATCGCATACCTGTTCAATGAGCACTCCATTCATGTGTTCCTTTTGCGCCTGCATGATGTACTCCAACAAGCGCAGCGCAGCTATTTCAAGCTGCTGTCCCAGCACAAACCGTTGATTTTTGGGAAATTTACCGACGATGGGAAACAACCACACGAATAAATCGTACGCTTTTTTAAAAAGAATAAGGTCATCCAGTGCCATAATACAAAATAGCAATAATATATGCCCCCGTGAGATAGCGGCCGCGCCTATCTCACGGGGGAAAAAGAAAGATAGAAAAGATGATAAGAAATTTTGAGAGTAATGTTACATGGTAACATTACTCACTCTATATATCCGCCTACCGGGCGCAACGGAACCCGATGCTGCTGCCCGAGTTGCCGGGAGCGGAGTTCAGACCCAGCGTCTCGACGCCTGCATTGCCGCTATAGCTCCAAACCCCGCCGCGCAGAAAACCGTATACGGTACTGTTTGATGCCGTGCCATCGGAATAGATTTGCCCGATATTGTTTGATGAGTTCCAGGTATTGTTGGCAGGGCCTGCAGTTTGCTGGGTCATGGTGCCCCAGGTGGTGATGGTAGGAAATTCTCTCCAGGCAAAGCCGGGGGTGGCAGTGGAGGGTTCATTGGCCCCCGTGATGGTGTCATTGGTCCATTCCCAGACGTTGCCTGCCATATCCCATATGGTGGCGCCGGTGGAAAGCTGTTGGATGCGCAGGTGGGTGAAGTCGGTATAGCCGGTGCCATAGGGGGAGGCATTGTTTTGGGCGGCAGATGAATCGGAATTGCCCCGGCTCATCCATCCTGATCCGACGGTGCCATTACTCCAGTTCACCGGATTGTTTTCAAGATTCCAGGCAATGGTTTGATATTCGTTGTTGGTAAAGAGATGAAAACCTTGTCCTAAGAGTCCGCAGGTGGATGACGATGTCGTTTGAGATATGTTGACCCAGGGATATCCGCCATTGGATACGGGGAGGGTACCACTTTGAGATGCGGCATATTGCATGACATAGAAGTCCGAGGTGCCAAAGGTGCTGTTACCCGGTACCTTAATCCAACCAGAGGGAAAGGTGGGGGGAAAGAGATTGGAGCCGGTGCCTTGTTCCACAGCTGCCATACTGGAACCTTGTGCTGCAGTCTGGGTGATGTATTTTTTTGACTCCATGTAGGCATAGGCATCAAAGGTACCGTTGGTGCCGGGGGTGTAGGCGTAGTATAAAAGTTGGGAAGGATCATTAGTGGGATCCAGGGGCAGTTTGGAGAGGTTTTGAATCCCCTGGGCGGTGAAGTCTATGGGAAGCCAACCAGTGCCGTTGATGTTGGTGCTGTTGGCTGAGGTCACGCAATGGTAGCCGTAGCCGGAAGGAAGGATCGGCAGACCAGTGATGTTCGCGCAGGTAGCGGAGGTATCAGGAATGGATATGTAGACGGTGGATGCGGTGCCCAGATTGACTGAAGGGTTTTGAGTCAGAAGGAGTTGGACGGTTTTGTCAATGGATGCCAAATCAGACATGCGGCTGGAGTCCCGTGCTTCTTTGAGGAGTTCGCCGGGGTTTAATATGATGACGACGGCGGCGGTTAAAATAGCCAAGATGCCAATGACGATGAGCAGTTCGATGAGGGTGAAGGAAGACCTGTCCTGAGCTCGTCGAAGGGCCCATCCTGAGCTTTGTCGAAGGAATGATAATAGTCGCCTCATACGAAAAGAGATATATACGCAAGTATACAACTTTACTGTACAACATACAATACAAAAGAAATGGTGGATAGAGCGCGCTTCTTTTTGTAAGCATAACAAGTATGCAATGGACACATGCACACATACCTCCCACACAAAAACATGCCCCTGACATTTTCTGACGATCGTCACAAAATGTCAGGAAGGACTTCATCACGCATACAAAAACCAACATCTTACATTAGTGACGGTCGTCACTAATGTAAGATGTTGGAAAAAAATATAACTCATCCTGCCCCCCTCGTATATATGAGAGAGGAAACCGGATATAGCGTAAAAACAATCCGCTTTCACCCATGAGTGAAAGCGGATTGAATTATTAATTTCTGGTTTTTCCTACAGCCCCAACGGTTTTACCACAATATGTCGTTGTTTGTCTTGGCCGATGCTTTCGGTGGTGATGTCGGGGTTAAGTGAAAGCTCCGCATGGACGATGCGCCGTTCATAAGCGTTCATCGACGGAAGCGGCACTTCACTGTGTGTTGCAACCGCTTTGCGCGCTGCCGCTTTGGCAAGTTTTACAATAATATCTTCGCGCTCCTTGCGATAGTTGTTAATGTCAACAAAAACAAACTGCAACTGTTCTTTTTTAAAAATCATTCGCAACACAAAATCCATGTCGGCAATAACCTGGGGCAAGTACTGAACAATAAAAGGGGCATCATTAATAAAAATAGAAACTTTTTTTCCATCATCATGCACCGACACGGAAAAATCAAAAAAGCCCATGTGCGCAATGAGCGCCTCCACGAGTTCTTTGCTACGATTATTGTCCTGTTTGATTTCGTTCATCGCGTTCTCGTATTTTTTTATTAATAACCACCTGTTGTACCGTAGAAAAAGCAGACGTCGTTAACCAATACAGCGCAACCGCTGAAGGGAGTGGTAATAGGATAACCGCTGTAAGTACCGGAGTAAAGAGCATCATCCGTCGTGAAAGTTTTTCGGTCATTGCCGCCATGTCTGGTTTTTGCAGAGAGGTGCTGGAGCTGGGCGCAGGGCGCTTGGCGACACGAAGAAGCAGTGCGGACTGCGCGTACTGAAATGCGGCAGCTAAAAGAACCAGTACTAAGCTCCGTTGATCAAGAGCGACTATTCCTAAAAACGAAAAATTAATGTGCGTGGGAGCGGCAACAAAAGGATATAACTGTTTTAAAATAGTGTCAGAAAATCCTCCCAAAAAAACACGGTAGAGCGCGAACAAGATGGGAAGTTGTATAAAGAGGAGTAAAAAACTAGAAAATGGATTTACTTTATGTTCTTTATAAATCGCCATCATTTCCTTTACTTGGCGCTCCTTATTGTCTTTGTGTAGTTGTTGAATCTCCTTAATGCGAGGCGCGATTTTTTGAATGAGGGTTTGATCCTTAGCACTTTTATAAAAAACAGGAAGGAGAACAAAACGGATAAAAAGGGTAACTAAAATAATGGCGACGCCAATATCAGGAAGAACATGGTCGTACGCAAGAAAAAGAAGATTTAAAAGTGGGCGATACAATATTTCATTAAAAAGATTTCCCATGAATATGTGTTATGACAATGAATGAAAAACATCAGTAAAAAATGATTGCAACTGTGATGGTGTGTACACTCCAAGAGGCTTACCAATAATACATACCATATCAAGAGGTGGCGTCTGTGTTGCAATATAGGGACGCACCGCCTCATATATCATGCGTCGTACCACATTACGAGCAACAACGTGAGAAAACCGATCCAAAGGCGCAATAACCGCACACCTGCTCTGAAGGTGTTTTGAATAATACACCTTCACCTGCAATGAGGCGAGAGAAAATCTTCGATCGGGCCGACGGGTTTGCAAGTGATCTCTTTTAAAGTCGGCCGCGGAAATGAGATATTTTTGAGCAATCATGCAATAACAAAATCACCTCACGACTACACCGTGAGGCTTTTGCGCTTCTTTGCTCTGCGTCGAGCCAGAACAGCGCGACCGGTTGGCGTCTTCATGCGAGCACGGAAGCCGTGCGTTTTGACGCGCTTTCGTTTTTTTGGTTGATATGTAACTGACATACAGCGGAAGTCTAGCAAATAAAAACAGAAAAAGCAATAAAAAACATTGTATGTCATACACACATCACCATTATCACCCTCCGTCCTATATTATCCACAGGATATCCACTGTGTAAAAAATATAGAAAGATAAAATAACATATTATTTTTTTGGCTTCTCTTGATTTATTTTACAATAAGCGTACGATACAGCCACAACGCAGTATTTATCACACAAAAACGCTCTACCTGCACTATGGATGTAAAAAAATTATGGGAGAAAACGCTTGCTGAAATTGAAATACAAATTTCAAAGCCAAATTTTCTTACATGGTTCAAAAATAGCAGGCTTATAGAAAAAAATAACGACCAAGGAACGGTAGTTATTGGTGTTCATAATAATTTTGCCAAGGAGTGGATTCAGAGTAAATATCACAAAACAATACTCGACATCATCCAAAATATGGATGAGACGGTTAATCGCATAGAGTATGTGGTTTTAAGCAGTAATGACGCAGAAAAAAAAGCATTTACACAAGAAAAACAAATCTCCACACCATCACCTGAACAAGTTGGTTTTATAGAATTTACCGCAGACCCCGAAACAAATCTTCATCCTCGGTATAATTTCAAAACATTTGTTGTAGGATCATCAAATGAACTTGCTTTTGCGGCATCTATGGCGGTCAGCAAAGACGTGGGAAAAAAATATAATCCCCTTTTTATTTATGGTAGTACTGGCTTAGGAAAAACACACCTTATTCAAGCGATTGGCAATGAGGTACTAAAAAATTATCACAACCGCATCCGAGTAAAATATGTCCCCTCTGAACGCTTTGTAAATGATGTTGTTTGGGCAATTCGATCCAAGCGCATGGAAGATATTAAGCAAAAATATCGAAATATTGATGTACTTATTATTGATGATATTCAGTTTATTGGTGGTAAAGAAAGAAGCGAAGAAGAATTTTTCCACACCTTTAACATTTTATACCAAAACAATAAACAAATTATTATATCCTCAGACCGTCCCCCCTCAGCAATTCCCACACTGGAAGAGCGGTTACGATCCCGTTTTGAAGGCGGTATGATTGTTGATATTACCTATCCTGACTATGAAATGAAGTTAGCTATTATTAAAAACAAATTACAGGAGAAAAACCTCAATCTTTCCGATGAAGTGTGTCACATTATTGCCTCAAAAGTGCAACGAAATGTCCGCGAAATAGAAGGGGTTCTTAATAAGCTTTATTTTTACAAAGAAGTAAAAGGAAGTGATATTGATCCTCGTATTGCAGAGGAAATTATTTCAAACACCCTCCAACAACAAAGCAATAACATCAGCCCCGCACACGTCCTTAAGTGTGTTTCTGATTTTTTTGAAATAGGCCAAAGCGATATTATTAACAAATCACGTCGTAAAGAAGTGGTCTTGCCACGTCAGATAGTTATGTTCTTACTTCGGGATATGTTGGGGATGTCTTACCCTGATATTGGGGATAAGATGGGGAAGCGTGATCACACCACCGCCATCCACTCATACGAAAAAATATCGCATGAAATCAACAAGAATCGAGTTTTAAATCAAAAAGTAGTACTTATTAAAGAGATTATCCAAAAAAACCAACCCTAACTTATACATGTTTTTCCTACTATTATCCACACCTGATAAGTATAAAAAAGCGTGCCGATGAGCCACTTTTTTATACTTATCCCCCTATACACACCCCTCTACTACAACTACTATTTATATATATAGTATAGTAGTATTATAGATATATGCATATTGTTATACTAAAAAATAATCTTAAAGAGAGTCTTGTGGCAGTATCAGGCATACGAAAGGAGAATACACAACTTCCTATTTTAAAAAATATTCTTTTAGAAACAAAGAATAATAAATTATTCATATCATCAACCGATCTTGAAATAGCGATAGTACGAAGTGTTTCAGCAAAGATTTTGGAAGAAGGAACAGTGACGGTACCGTTTGGGATTTTTTTTCAAATTGTCTCAAACCTTTCATCGGAAAGAGTGGATTTAGAACTCAAGGGAACTGCGTTATTGATTACCACCGATAATTACAAGGCAAAAATAGGAACCATGCCCGCTGAAGATTTTCCTATTATTCCCTCGGTAACAAAAGACAAGGCATCGGTTATTCGTATTGAAAAAGAAACAGCACTTGATGCATTGAGTAGCGTTATGGTGGCATGTCACGTGTCTGATTTTCGGCCTGAGTTGGGAGGTGTACTGCTTCACGTACGAGATGGAGCATTGCATGTGGTGGCTACTGATAGTTTTCGTCTTGCTAAAAAAAGTATCACGTCAAAAAAAATGGAGTTAGTATGTGAAGATGATTTTTCTTGTATTATTCCCCTACGAACCGTACAAGAACTTGTTCGTATATTTTCTTCTGGTGAAAATCAGCAAGCGGTATTGTACGTTGATGGAAATCAATTACTCTGTGAAACAGATGATGTGCAATTAGTATCGCGTCTTATTGAAGGAAAATTTCCCGATTATCAACTGGTTATCCCCAAGGAGTATAATACCGAGGTGGTATTGCAAAAAGATGATTTAACCGCCGCACTCCGCCTTACCAGTTCATTGGCAAATCGTCTCAATGAAGTTCGATGTGGTATTCAAGATGATCTAAAGCATGTTACCTTTGTTGCGGCAAGCCAGGAGTTTGGTGAAAATGAATATCTTCTCCCGGCAAAAATACACGGACAGCCGATACAAATATCGTTTAATTGGAGGTTTATTCTTGATGGTATTAAAAATATTAAAGCACCATCAGTACGTATTGGATTAAATAGTGAACACAAACCAAGTGTTATTCAAGCGCCC
>JAJXYJ010000021.1 GCA_021780615.1 bacterium
TTGATCGGGAGTGCTTGAGTAGGCGGTTGCTACGACAACTAAAGTTGCCGGAGGATTTCGCTTGATGACGGATGGTTTTGTTGAAGTTGAAGGATTTTCAACGACTGCATCCGGCACGGCAACGTCTTGTAAGGTTATTCCTTGTGCCTGAACTTCCTGTGCTCGTGGTACGGAACTCGACAAAAGACTTTCAAAGCCGCTTTGTTGGGGCCCATTGCCTGCCGATCCCCCATAAAAGAATGTTAACGAGGAGATGAGAGCGAGCGTGAGGGCCATTCGTTTACCCATAGTAGTAATAACTGTTTATGTGCCTGTACGACGACACCGCAAAAATAATAAGGAAATATGCGGTCAAATTCATACAGGGTGCTTCATTTGCTACCTATTTTATTTTTAGGCAACAAAAAACCCCGCTTCGACGGGATCGTAGATGTACTATACACACCTCAGTGGCAAAGTCAAGAAAGGGAACTTGGAAAAAAAGGGGGGCCAAAAGAGTGTTTGTATGAAGATGTGGCTTTAATACGTGTTTTTTTGCTTTCTATTCGCTATGGCAAGGGGTATAATGGCGTTACAATGAGGGAAATGATAACACGTGCATTGGTGCTTTCGCGGGATCCTTTTGGTGAAGGAGATGCATTGCTGCGTCTTTTTAGTGAGGATTTTGGAAGAATAAACGCATGGAGCAAGAGTCTTACGAAAATCACCTCAAAACTCTCAGGACATCTGCAACCATTGCACTTTGTGCAGGTGCGCATGGTTGATTCTCTTAAGGGAGGAGGAGCGCTGTACCGTATTGTCGATGGTATGGCTGATGTGAGTATGATTTCCTACCGTTCACATGAGCGCTATGACCTTCTGCCGCTCCTTCGGGTTCTTGAGCACATCGCTCCAGAACACGAACCCGATGACCGTGTCTGGGCATTTCTTGAGGGAGTTGTCCAAAAAAAATATGAGGCACAAGGATCACTCGCGCTCCTCCTCTCTTTATGGGGATTTGATCAACGGCACGCATCATGTGCATGGTGTGGCGCAATTGCTATTGAAGGGTTTCATATACATGAAGGTGTTTTTCTTTGTCATGCATGTGCTTCCAAACTGAGCCCAGATGCGGTAGTATTACTATAATAAATATTGAATTTCGAATTTTGAATTTTGAATGCAGATGAGAGGTAATTATATATTTGGAATTCGAAATTAAAAAAATCAAAATTATCCTATGTCTCTTGAAGATATTGAAAAAGAACTCTATGGGCAGCGTTCAAGAACGGCTCCTCAAAAAGCATCATTGAATGGGGGAAAAAAGACGCCTCCTTCTTCGCAATCAAAGGAGGCCGTGCCAGTAGTCGAATCTCGGGGACCGTGGGAAGAGGTGTATAATCGTGATATGAAAAAAAGGGCGCCGATGAAGGAAACACGAGTTGATAGAACGGGAAGAAAAATCGTTATTTTTTTGTCGGTTGTTCTTATTGGATTATTGGGCATGGCGGGATTTTATCTCTATCAATATTTTACAACCAAAGATGTATCCCTCACTGCTACCGTCCCCGATACCGTGCTGGTGGGCCAACCTTTTAGCGTATCGTTTTCTTTTGAAAATCTTTCAAAACAGCCATTGGTGGCACCACGACTCTCTTTGGCATTACCTGACAATGCTTTTCTTGTGGATGATACTTCAAAGCGGGTGGTTGATATGGCGTTACCCGATGTGGCTCCCGGGGATATTGTCAAAAGAGATTTTTCGGTGGTGATTACCGGTTCGTCGTTTTCCACGTATCAATTTAATGGGGATTTATCATATAGCTATGGCGCCTCATCTCTCTCAAGTAGATTTGATAAAAAAGTCTCAACGAGTGTTATTGCGAAAGATTCAGTGGTGTCGCTTGATATTTCGGCACCGGATAAAGTATTTAGCGGACAGGATTTTGAAATTCATGTCCATTACCAAAATGTGGGGACAGCACCGGTGCAGGGGACGGTCATTAGCATGACCTTTCCTCAGGGATTTAATTTTGAAAATGCTGATCCCGCATTACAACAAAACACCCTTACTATTCCCAGTCTGGCACCACAGCAAGAAGGCACGATTATTATCGCCGGATCAATGGTGGCTCCCGAATACTCATATTTCACCATACAGGCATCGGTGAAGGCTCAGGTGCAGGGGATGCCTTTTGAAATTGCTTCAAAGAGTATTTCTAGTTCCATCAACTCTTCGCCATTAGTGCTGCACATTACGGCAAACACGGGGGGTGGCAGTGGCACCGATCAATCAGTATATCCGGGAGAGTCATTGTCTTATACCTTAACATTTACTAATAATTCATCGACGACACTTTCAGATGTGCATGTGTCGGCGCAACTACAAGGCCCACTCTTTGATGTGGCTTCATATAGTGGAAGCGGATATATGAACGATCAAACGCAAACAATCGATTGGACTGCCGCCGCCACTCCTATTCTTGCCTCACTGGCGCCACAACAATCAGGGTCAGTCACCTTTAAGATCAACCTCAAGACCACATACGATACATCACTTCCGGATGCGGCATCGGCGGTGGTGCAGGGAACAGCGACGTCGCCAACAATTCCTCCCGGAGTAACTGCCTCACAAACCATCGGTGTTGATCGGTTGGAGCAGACAGTAGGAGGATCTTTGGGAGCTGATGCATTTGCCTATTTTAACGAACCGCTTCCTGATATAACCAACACGGGATCATTGCCGCCTCACGTTGGAGTGCCAGTGCAATATACCATCCATTGGAAAGTATCGCCGGCAGGGTCCGATTTTTCACCGGTATCGCTTCAGGCGACGCTTGCTCCAGGAGTGGTATGGACAGGGAAGGTGAAGGTATTGCAGGCACAGGAGGCGCTTGTGTATGATGCGGGAACGCAGCAGGTCTCTTGGAATATTGCTCACGTGACGGCAGGGACTTCCCCTGAGGCTATTTTTCAAGTAGAATTTACTCCACCATCAAATGCGATTGGGGGACCTGTACCGCTGGTATCCGCGGTCACGGTGACGGGGACGGATGCGCGTACGGGAAAGGTGACGACTCTTACCACACAGCCAATTACATCAAACACTCTGCGTGACAGCACTCTGCCCAATGGTTATGGGAGTGTGATACAGTAACGATTTAGTAGCAGTTACCAGAAGTACTACTCATGGAAAAAGAACAACAGGTTTCAATGGAAAAACTTATCTCCCTTTGCAAGCGGAGAGGGTTTGTATTTTCCGGATCAGAGATTTATGGCGGGCTGGCAAACGCCTGGGATTTTGGACCGTTGGGCGTGGCGCTCAAAAACAACATCAAACAATTGTGGTGGCGATTTTTTGTGGAATCGCGCGATGATATGTACGGACTTGACGCCGCACTATTGATCAATCGAAAGGTATGGCAGGCGAGTGGCCATGAGGCGACATTTTCAGATCCATTGGTGGAATGCAAAAAATGCCACAGCCGATTTCGAGCAGATGAACTTTTGGAAAAGTATTTTAAAGAAAATCCTCAGGTTGTCCATGAAAGCATATCCGCCGATCTTTTGAAGTTAGACAGAGATGTAAAATCATTCAATATTTCCTGTCCTTCGTGTGGGGTAACTGACTGGGGCGTTCCTAAGCAATTTAATCTTATGCTTAAGACATTCTTGGGACCCGTTGAGGACGATGCGAATATGGTGTATTTTCGTCCCGAGACGGCGCAGGCGATGTTTGTTGATTTTAAGCACATCCTCAACACCTTTTCTCCCAAGCTACCATTTGGTATTGCACAGATAGGAAAAGCATTCCGCAATGAGATTACACCAGGGAATTTTATTTTCCGCACGCGCGAATTTGAGCAGATGGAAATAGAATACTTTATCAAGAAGGATAACTGGCAGGAGCAGTTTGAAGGGTGGCTTTCGGAAATGAAAAAATGGATGGCTTTCATCGGACTTCCCGAAGACCGGATTCATTATCTTGAAGTTCCCGACGGCGAGCGTGCGCATTATTCCCAAAGAACGGTGGATATTGAATTTGATTTTCCCTTCGGTAAAAAAGAATTATACGGATTAGCGTATCGCGGCAACTTTGATCTTCAGAGTCATCAGGATGCGAGCGGGCAAAGCATGGAATACTTTGATGAGGAAACAAAAGAAAAATTCATTCCGCATGTTATAGAGCCGAGTTTGGGTGTTGAGCGGACGGTACTGGCATTATTGACGGGGGCGTATCGCGAAGATGAGCAAAACGGCGAGGTGCGTGCATATCTCGATTTAAACATGCAGGTGGCGCCCTATAAGGCGGCGGTATTTCCTTTATTGGCCAATAAGCCGGATCTGGTTACCAAAGCACAGGAGGTGCGCAAGGCAATACAGGGTGCGGGTATGACATTTTTGCCGGTGGCGTTTGATAAAGGGGGTAATATCGGCAAGCGGTATCGCAAGCAGGATGAAATTGGCACGCCGTATTGCTTTACCGTTGATTTTCAAACATTGGAAGATGACACGATAACGGTTCGCGAACGAAACTCCGCCACACAGGAGCGAATCAAAGTATCCGAAGCAAGAAAGTTTATTGAGGAGAAGATGAGAGGAGACCTATAATTTATAATTTACGATTTACAATTTTTCCGCCCAGGCGGACCCCTCCCGCTTCGCCGAAGCTTCAGCGAGGCGAGTCGGAGCAATCAATTTTCCAATTACTTAATTTCAAAATTCAGAAATTTATTGATCATTGGAAATTGATAATTAAAATTTTTATACCATGCATCACGTCCATCAAAAAGAATATAAAAACGGATTGCGAGTATTGGTTATTCCGCTTCCTGATGCGCTTTCAGTGACCACTGCGGTGTTCGTTGAAGCGGGAACGGCCTACGAGCAAAAACATAATAACGGCATCTCTCATTTTTTGGAGCATATGTGTTTTAAGGGGACTCCGCGTCGTCCACTTCCCATTGATGTTACTGCCGCATTAGAAGGTATGGGAGCTTCATATAATGCGTTTACGAGTCGAGACATGACCGGATACCATGTAAAAGTTGCTCCGAAATATGCGGCAAGGGCATTTGATATTATTGCGGATATCTATCTGCATGCAATGGTGCCAGAGCAAGAAATTGAAAAGGAAAAAGGGGTTATTATTGAAGAAATACGAATGTATGAAGACGAACCTCGCGCTAAGGTAAGTGAAACGCTTGAGTCATTGTTGTATGGCGATCAACCTGCCGGATGGCACATTGCAGGAACTCCTGATACGGTGAGGGCCACCACCCGCGAAGCATTTATAAAGTATCGAGATACGCATTATGTCGCCTCAAAAACTATTGTCGTGATTGCCGGTGCCGTTGACGTGCGGACTGCTCAGCAATGGATAGAAAAATATTTTACAAATCTTTCCCGAGGAAAACGTCAAAAAAATGAGGTAGGAAGCTATAAACACACCAAACCTTCTGCGCGAGCAATTCATCGTGCATTGGATCAGACACATTTTGCTCTGGGCTTCCATACCGTTCCTTTAGCTGACAAGAGGCGATTTGCGCTTTCGCTTTTGGCAAAGGTGTTAGGATCTGGTATGAGTTCGCGATTATTTCAGAAGGTGCGGGAAGAAATGGGTGCTGCATACTACATTGGAGCGGCAAACAATTTTTTTAAGACGCATGGATATCTTGAAGTGTATGGGGGATTGAATCATGAAAAGGTGCCCGTGGTGCTCAGGGCGGTGGCCAATGAGTTACGGCGTATGAAAGAAACGTTGGTGCCGGACAATGAATTAAAACGGGTAAAGGACTATACTGCCGGAAAGTTTTTACTTTCATTGGAAACATCCGATGATTTAGCTTTTTCATATGGCCAAGATCTTATTGAAACAGGAAAAGTGGAAACCCCCGCACAAGCCATTGCTCGTATGCGCGCGGTAACCGCGACAGACATTCGTCGCGTGGCGCAAGAATTTTTAACTCCCCAGCGAATGAATCTCACCTTCATCGGTCCCTATCAGAAAACCGATGAGGAGAAGTTTTTAAAGATGCTTACTATCTAATTGTTGATGATGAGTTGATGCAATAACAAACCCCGCAAAAAATGCGGGGTTTTAATATTATTTTCTCCTTTGATATGAAACGGGAGCTTTCATTTTAGGAAACAAAGGAGGTGGAAGAAGTGCAAGGGGGGCAACCCATAAGACGGCGATGATTATCCCGGCAGCGATTTTTGTTGATGTGGTGTACATGGCGAACCTTTCTGTTGTTGATAAAAAAGTTCTTTCTACTAGCATGCGTCATATAATGGATATTTGCAAGGTTAATTCTTTAAGAATTCCCATAATCTATACAAGGACCATTTGTTGTAGTATGATATTCATATACGAAGAAACGTATGGAAAGAATTGTGCATGACATATCATGGGGGTCCCTATGGAAAATAGTGGCAATCGGCATATTGGTGGCGGCGCTTTTTTATGCTCGAGACGTTATCGTGATCACCTTCATTGCCGTCATTGTTTCGTCGGCACTCTATCGGCCTGTGGCTTATTTGGAAAAAAAGAAAATTCCTCGTATTTTAAGTGTGCTGGTTATTTTTATTCTTGCGGCGGCGGCAGTGGGTGTTATTTTATATATCTTGGTTCCGGTGGTGCTCATTCAAATGAAGTATTTTCTCTCTAATATCAACAGCTTCAAGATTCCTTTCCTTGATTCTTTGGGGGCGTCCAATATTATTGCATCACTTAATACGAGCGTCAGTGATTGGGTGGGACAGTTGTTTTATGGCGGATCAAATTTTTTGAACGTAGTGGGTGCTTTTTTGGGAAATATTGTGCTTGCCTTCGTGACCGTCGTCCTTTCTTTTTATTTGGCTATCAGCAAGGGCGCGATTGAACGTTTTATCCGCTCCATCATGCCTAAAAGTAAGGAAGAGTACGTTATTAATTTATACATTCGCACGCGACATCGTCTTGGGAAGTGGTTTACCAGCCAGCTCATTTTGAGTTTTTTTGTGGGAGCGCTTACCTTTATCGGATTGCTCATTGTGGGAACGGACTACGCGCTCGTGCTGGGTATTTTGGCGGCAGTGTTGGAAATTATTCCATACGTCGGTCCTATTGCTATTGGTGTCATTAGTTTTATCATTATTTTGCCGCAATCGGCATCAGCGGCGTTGTTGGCCGTTATTATATTCTTTATCATTCAACAATTAGAAAATCATGTCTTAGTGCCTCTTATTGTGGGAAAAACAGTGGGCATTGATCCAGTATTAGTGGTTATTGCCATCTTAGCCGGATCATCGCTTGATGGGCTGGTAGGCGCCCTCATTGCGGTACCTGTCGCCATTGTTCTTGAAGAGGTGATTGACGATTGGTCTGTTAAAAAGAATACTCTGCAAGAAGTTATTGATTAGTATATGAAAGAAAAATTCTATATCACAACCGCCATTGATTATGTGAATGGCGATCCGCACATCGGCCACATGCTTGAAAAGATTCAGGCAGACGTCTTTGCTCGCTATGCCCGCATGACGGGCAAGGCTGTATTTTTTTTAACGGGAACCGATGAGCATGGCACGAAGATAGAAAAGAAAGCTCAAGAACAAGGCGTGACTCCTAAAAAACTTACCCAACAGCACAGTGCCGCATTTAAAAATTTAAAAAAGATCCTTAATTTATCTTGGGATGAATTTATCCGCACGACTGATCAAAAAAAACATTGGCCGGGCGTGATAAAATTATGGAAAGAGTTGCAGAAGTCGGGGGATATATACAAGCAGACATATCGAGGGCTGTACTGCGTTGGCTGTGAGGCTTTTTTGACTGATAAGGATATGGATCATGGGGTATGTATTATCCATCATCGTGAGCCGGAATTGATTGAGGAAGAAAATTATTTTTTTAGACTTTCGGCGTATGCAAAGCAAATCAAAAAAAAGATAGAAACAGGAGAATTTGCAATTGTGCCGCAATCTCGTGAGCGGGAAATTCTTTCTCTTATTGACCAAGGCCTTTCTGATGTCAGTTTTTCTCGTGCGTCGCATAAACTTTCGTGGGGTATTCGGGTGCCGGGAGATGAAACACAGACGATGTATGTATGGGCTGATGCGCTTACCAACTATATTTCCGCCATCGGGTATGGCCGCGATAGCGCTATGTTTAAAAAATGGTGGCCTGCCGATATGCAGGTGATTGGTAAAGATATTTTGCGGTTTCATGCCGCTATTTGGCCGGCGATGCTTTTGTCTGCAAAGCTACCCCTTCCCAAAAAATTATTCGTGCATGGGTTTATAACAGTCAATGGACAAAAAATGTCAAAATCAGTGGGAAATGTTATTGCGCCCGCTGACCTTGTTGCAACATTTGGCACCGATCCGGTGCGGTACTATTTTTTGCGCGAAGTGTCTCCTTTTGAGGATGGTGACTACAGCGAGGAAAAATTTAAAGAGCGGTATAATGCGGACCTTGCCAATGGGTTGGGGAACTTTGTTGCGCGAGTAATAGGTCTGGTGCGACGTCTTCCTGCTCCTCTTAAAACAAACCTTGCTATGGTGGACTTATTAGTGGAGCAAAAGATAAAAGTGATACAGAAGCAGATACATGAACATATGGCGCAATGCATGCTCAATGATGCGTTAGGCGACGTGTGGTCACTGATTGCGTTTGGAGACTATTATATAAACGACAAGAAACCGTGGATGAAAGAAAATCCAACAATTGAAAATGAAAAAACACTTTTGAGCATGCTCATGCTCATACAAAGTATTGCGGTCTTTTTGGAACCATTTATGCCCGGAACAGCACAAAAAATAACCGCCGCCATTTCGCTTAAAGGTAAGAACGTTATTATTAAAGAACTTCCATCGCTATTTCCGAGACGTGATGTATAGTTATATATATCAATCCCCAAAGAGATTCTCGTCTTGGTGTGTTTGGTTCTAACACATTTATAGTGTGTACTATAGTGTATGGATATACATGTTATTGATGCTCATACTCATATACAGCTAACTGATTTTGACGCCGATCGGGAGGCGGTTATTGCTCGTGCCGCAGAAAAAGGTGTTGGGATGATTGTGGTGGGGGTGGATGGAAAAACATCACAAGGAGCCGTTTCCATTGCCCAACAGCACGAACATATGTGGGCGGCGGTGGGGTATCATCCACACGATGCCGATGATTTTTTTGACACCCGTGATGCCATCGATGCATTGGCGCACAGAAAGGAGGTGGTGGGTATCGGCGAATGCGGGCTGGATTATTTTAAATTAGATACGCATCTTCATCCCGATGAAGCGCATCAGCAAAAAGAATTATTTCGTTGGCACATTGATCTATCACATCGTGCACGCAAGCCCTTAGTCATTCATTGTCGTGAAGCATTCGCTGACACGCTTTCAATACTTGAAGCAGAAAAAGAAAACCTTTTAAAAGAACCGGGTATCTGTCATTTTTTTACAGGCACTATGGATGATGCACGACGATTGCTTGCACTTAACTTTTCCTTTACCTTCGGCGGATTAATGACGTTTAATCGGAGTTTTGATGAAGTAATTCGCTTTATTCCCTCCAATCACATACTGGTAGAAACCGACGCGCCATTTGTATCCCCAGTGCCTCATCGGGGAACGCGCAATGAACCGGTATATGTGCTTGAAACAGTTTCATTTCTTGCTCGTATAAAAGAAAAACAGGAAGTGGAGATGAAAGAGACTCTTTTAAGCAATACCCAACGGGTGTTTGGCATATAAAAATCCCGCGAGAAATGATTCGTGGGATATAGAAAGTTCTTATTTCATGAGTATCATTTTTTAATACTCACACGAGTGGGATATTTACTGGCCAGAGATACATTTCTTGGTTCGTAAAGAAATCTTGTATTGTGTGAGATTGTATGGAGCGCTTTGCGCACCTTCCTACGGCTTACCACGGGGCACGAGACCCCTTCTTGGCTTGCTTGCTGGGAAATGCAAAAGTGAAGTTTTTGCATTTTACTCGCTACGCTACGCCAATAAAAAATACCCCCAATAATGAGGGGATTTTAAAAAAGGTGTGAGCTGGCAGAGAGAGCGCCAACTAAGGAGGAAGAAAATAAAAGGATGAAAAAGCGCTGCCAACCCACACAGAACTAAAGAAAAAGTACAAATAACTAAGAGGTTACTTTTCTAGGATAAGCTTATGCACGATGTATGTCAAGTGTGCCGTTTCTAGTGTGTATGAGTAACTCATGCAAGGGACATATGATAAAAGTGGGTTGTATGAATGCTTTCAGTACGATAGTATACGCATATGGCACAAAAGAAGGTATCTATGCACATATTGTGCGCTCAAGAGGAAAAGCGTCAAGAAATGACGCTTGATTTCATTGCGTCGGAAAATTATATACCTGCTTCCGTGCGACGATTGATGGGGTCTGTATTGGCGCATAAATACGCCGAGGGGTATCCGGGTAGGCGATATTATCCGGGCTGTGGCATTGTTGATGAAGTGGAGCAAGAAACGCAACGACGAGCACTGGATCTTTTTTTACTATCAGCGCGTGTGTGGGGGGTTAATGTTCAGCCATATTCTGGGTCCATCGCAAATCTTGCGGTCTATGCGGCACTGCTCAAACCGGGAGACACCGTGCTTGCGCCGGCACTCGCCGCAGGCGGACATCTTTCTCATGGTTCTAAGGCAAGTTTTTCTTCAAAAATTTTTTCATTTATATCGTATGGCATTGATGATGCGTATCGCATTGATTATCATGCTCTGCGCCGTCTTGTGCTGGAACATCGTCCGCGTTTAATTATATCAGGTGCGTCCGCGTACCCATTCCGTATTGATTTTAAAAAGATAAGCGCTCTGGCAAAAGAAGTGGGGGCCATTCATTTAGCTGATATATCTCATTATGCGGGACTCATTAGTGCCAAACAGTATCCATCTCCTTTTGTATATGCGGATGTGGTCATGAGCACCACACATAAATCATTATTCGGGCCACGAGGGGCCATGCTCTTTTTCCGTAAACAATATGAGGCGGCTATACAAAAAGCAGTTTTTCCTGGTTTGCAGGGAGGGCCGCATATGCATACCATTGCGGCAATTGGTGAGGGGCTTTTGTATGCCAAAAAACACAGATCATATTATAAGCAGGTTATGCGCAATGCTACGCGGATGGCACAACAACTTTCCCAAAAAGGCATACCTATTATCGGCGGTGGAACGCAGAGCCATCAGGTACTCGTTCATACGGCGGCGGTTGGTATGCGTGGTGATGAGGCGCAAGAATTGCTTGAGCAAATGGGCATTTTGGCAAACAGAAATATGATTGCTTCGGATATGTCACCACAGAACCCCTCTGCCATTCGTTTAGGCACCTATGCGGTTACCGCTCGTGGTATGAAAGAAAGAGAAATGGATCGCATTGCCGAAAGTATCGCTACCAGTATCCGCACAGGGGTAGTATCTGCAGGGAACATAAAAACGGTGGCGACGTTGTGTAAAAAATTTCCCATACATAAGTAACGAATATGCATACCATTATTGTTGATGGAAAAAAAATTGCTGAGGCAATCATACAAGAATTACAAAAACATCATGCATCCAAAAAATTCTTGGCGGTGTTTGTGGCAGGATCTGATCCGGCAACGGCAAGTTTTATTGCCCAAAAAAAGAAAATAGCCGCTCTGCTACATATTGATTTTAGAATATATGCCATTACTGCCGGATCGACTAATGATATGGTGCGAGAACAGGTGCGCGCCATCGCGCAAAAAAAACGGTGTGGTGGAGTGATTATTCAGTTACCACTTCCCCTGAATTTAAATCCTTGGTACATCGCCAATGCCATTCCTCCCCAAAAAGATGTAGATCTCCTTTCCGCGCGTACCATCGGAGGATTTTTTAATGGATCTAATGGTGTACTGCCACCGGCGGTCGGCGTCGTAAAACATCTTTTTGAAACCTATCATCGAGAAGTAACCTCCTTTCATAAGGCGGTTATTGTGGGGCATGGTGCTTTGGTGGGAAGACCGCTTGCTGCGTGGCTTGCGGGAAAAGTATCCACGGTAGTAGTTATTGATAAAGGGGGTGATATGCAACACGTACATGATGCCGATTTAATCATTGCTGGTACGGGACAGGCGGGATTAATTCTTCCTGCGCAGTGCGCACCGGAATCATGGGTTATTGATTTTGGATATGGAACTGATGAAATAACGGGGAAAGTATCAGGAGATGTGTTATGGGACGAATCCGCACTTTCGCATGTGGGACTCGTTACGCCAACGCCGGGAGGCACGGGGCCATTGCTGGTGGCAACATTATTTGAAAACTTTTTTATGCTCACGGAGAGCACACATTAAGGTATGAAGCGTCTACATTATTTTGCATACGGTATCCCCGCAGTCATTCTTGGTGTTATTATTCTTGCGGCGGCAACTGGCCAACTACCGGCACGAAGTATTTCCTGGACGTATACTTCGGCAACGTCATCGGTCATAGGAAATATTGGTTCATTTTTTAAAAACGTGGTGACGCCACAAGATGTAACGGTTATAGTGTTTGGTAAACCGGGTGACGCGTATAACGGGGGAGACCTTACCGATACGCTTATGGTGGTCCATTTCAATCCAAGCACGCATATGGTACACCTCATTTCCATTCCGCGTGATTTATGGGTAGCAGATGCTCATAACCAACAGTTTAAAATCAATGAGGCGTACGAGCGCAACGAGGTGCCATTGGTGGAAGATCGAGTTCAAAAAATGACCGGATTATCAGTGAATGGTTATGTGGTTGTTGATTTGGCGTTGATAAAAAATATAGTTGACTACCTGGGTGGTGTTGATGTGGTGTTGAGTGCGCCGGCAGTTGATTGGGTGAGTGGGTATACTATGTCGGCGGGTCCCCAGCATCTTTCTGGGGATGACGCGATATGGCTTATTCGTAATCGCTATAGCCCCGAAGGAGATTTTTTTAGGGAAGAAAATCAGCAACAGATTGTCTCGGATATCTTTAAAAAATTCAAAGCATTATCAGCAGAACAAAAAATAGATTTTGTTCGTACGTTTGTGTTCAGTAATGGACTTCTTGCTCATGCAAATTTGAATATAACACAATTGGCGCCCTACGTATTTGAAACAAAGCTATCAGCCATTGCGCTTAAAAATATTGTGCTCAATTTTGACACAAAATTAGTAACTACCGCACAAATTCCTCTGCAAGGACCGACGAGTACCATATATGAATCTGCGCTTATCCCATCGGCAGGATTTGAAAAATATGATGCCATTAAAGCATATGTGCAAAAGGAGATAGGGAATAGCCAATAAATAAGTAGTAATCGGTAGGGTGTAAATAGTAACCAGTAATTGCATGCCCTCCGAAGTTTTAACGAAGGAGGGGTAATCAGTAATCGGTAAACAGGGGGAAATTTAAAAAGAAGGCTTTAAAAGCGGCAAAAATAGCCGCTTTTATGAATATAAGGAATACATTGACATATACACTATAAAAGTATATAATAAAAACCTAGACATAGAACATTTATAATTTTTTATTCATTATTAATATAAAGGAGGTGCTTCTTGAAAGCATACGTATTTAATTTCTTTGGATTCGTTATTTTTGGGTTTACAACAATTGCATTAATCTTTTTTCCTGTATGGGGTATAGGATTTGATGTTTTTCATTCGATTGCCCTTATACTCTGTGTCTTTCTATTTTTTCTTTTCTGGTGGGCGAGCATTATACCAGTTAACCGTTTCAACATATCGACTCTTCCGTCTGATTTTATGGAGGAAGAAAACGTGGGAGGTATGTTGAGAGTTGGAGGTCAATCTCCCATAGACGTGGTTATCTTATTTGCCTACGGCAAAGGGGAAAAGATGAATGCTATATTGGGAGGATGGGCTAATAATATTGTTGATACATTCGGATCGCCAAATAGAAGGAGAATAAATTTGTATACACAATTGGATATGACTCCTTTTGTTGAAACGATACAGATTTCATTTGCTCACGAAGGAAAGAAATACTTATCTACCTACGGTATTGTAAAACAATTTTCTGAAGCCGTTAAAGATCGTGGGTATCACAGGGTTGCGGTAATTGCCGCTCCCCAGCATATTAAACGGTGTGTGAGAGACCTGTACGCAGAAGGGTTTAGCTGTTATGTCGACACTGGTAAATTCTTTCTTCCCAAGGGAGCATCGTTGGAAGATGAGTCGTTTTGGTACAATCCAGACGATCCGCAGGATCAGGTGCGCTCTCATAAAAATTGGTGGAGACGCGAGAGAATATTGCGTATATTGCCGTTTGTTCTTTATAAAATTCTTGCCCGCTAACGCGGGGGTGCTATGGCTTATGCTATAGCACTTTTTTTATTTCAAATGCCGCAATGCCGAATGCCACTGATACATTGAGGGATTCTTTGGTGCCATACATGGGAATGTCTAGAATCGTATCCGATACAGCGAGGATTTCTTTGGGAATGCCGTCCACTTCGTTGCCCACCATGAAAGCGACGGGCTTTTGTGCGGGGTGATATGATGTGTAGGGGATTGAGTTTGTATCCTGTTCTACGGCTACGATTTCATGGCCGTCTTTTTTAAGCCGTTGCATGAGAGCGAGGGTTTTTTCTTGTGCGTCGTGTATGGTACTCCCCACCTTTTCCCATGGCACGGAATCTTCGGCTCCAAGCGACGCTTTAATAAAATCTTTTCGCTTTTGCTTGAAGCGGTCCAAGGGGGTTGGAGTAATGCCACAGAGGTAGAGTTTTTTAATGCCAGCCGCATCAGCGGTGCGGAATATGGAACCTACGTTATGCACGCTACGGATATTATAGAGAATAGCAATCATTGTTCCATCATAGCTATTTTTATATAAAAAAGAAGCCCCGCGTACGCGGGGCAAATCAAAAATCTTATATTTTTTCTTTTGCGTCTTCTTCCATAACTTTTTTTGTATGGATAGAAAGCATCTTATCAATCGCTTCTTTCTCGGTCATGGACGCGAGTTCTTCGGGAGAAAAAAAGTTTTCAAGTTTTAATTCTTCTCCGCCAAGCTCATTTTTTATTGCTTCTCCTACTTCGTCCTTAGGAGCTTCTTTTGATTTTGAAAAATTAAACATAGGTATTCCTTTTATATTAATAAATAAAATTTCTTTCTTTCTTATACTACAGATACAATCATATGGCAAACGAATCGTTTTACAAAGTTTTGGCAAGATCCTTCACCTTTTTTTCTACGGCACTCATAATCTTTTTATCTTCTTCAAGTTTCTGGCGTGTGGCATCCATGCCGACGCCCAGTTTCTCACCCTCAAATGAAAAAGTATTGCCGGACTTGGTGACGACTCCTAGACGAAGGGCAACGTTAATAATGTCCTGTGCATAGGAAATACCTTGTCCATAGAGAATATCAAACTCTGTCACTTTAAAAGGTGGAGCAACTTTGTTTTTAACGATCTTCACCTTTGTACGATTGCCGATAACTTCTTCCCCCTTTTTAATTTGCGCAATGCGGCGGATATCAATGCGGACTGAGGCGTAGAATTTGAGTGCGCGCCCTCCTGAGGTTGTCTCCGGATTGCCCCAGGTCATACCACCGATTTGTGACCGAATTTGGTTGATGAAAATAATAATGGAGTTTGTTTTGGAGGCAATGGAGGTGACTTTTCTAAGTGCTTGGGACATAAGACGTGCCTGCAGGCCAATTTGCTGGTCGCCAATCTCACCTTCAATTTCGGCCCGCGGCGTGAGTGCGGCTACGGAATCAACGACAACAATGGAGATGAGTCCTGAGCGAATGAGGTTTTCCAAAATCTGCAATGCTTCTTCGCCACTGTCAGGCTGGGAAATGAGCAGTTCGGAAATATTAACGCCGATGCGTTTTGCGTATTCGGGATCCAACGCGTGTTCCGCGTCAATAAACGCGCATCTGCCACCTCGCTTTTGAGATTGCGCGATGACCGAGAGAGCAAGTGTTGTTTTTCCTGACATTTCGGGGCCAAATATTTCAATAATTCTTCCTTTGGGAAGACCGCCGACGCCCAATGCTACATCAAGGGAAAATGATCCGGTGGGGATGGTTTCCACCTGCATAGCTTTCCGATCGCCGAGTTTCATGATAGACCCTTCGCCAAATTTACTTTGGAGGGCCTCGATGAGGTTATCCAAATCTCCTTGGGTGTTTTTTTCTGCTGATGCTGGTGTTTTTTTCATAGTGAAGGATGTTTAGTGGATTCATTGTACTATGTTTGATGGTCAAAAAACAGACCTCCATGGTCTGTAGGGGCATAACTCCATCCACGACGATTTAATGAGAGGGAGTGCTTGAGCTTGTAACTGAGGAGGTTGCAGGGGACTGAGTTGCGCCATGAGAGGAGCTTGTTGCGTGTGGTTGTGTATCGGGGACAGTCGCCGATGAAGTGGCGTTGAAAAAGATAGTCCTATCCATTTGCGAAGTGCCTCCCAAAAAGCGTTTGGCGGTAATGGCAAAACTATTTGCCCCCGGATCAAGTACTTGCTGAGTTTGGAAGTGGCCATCGGCAGTGACTGGTAATTCGGTGCCGTTAATAAATACTCGATCGTTGGGATTTTCTAATTTTCCTTGGATGGTGTACTCCGATGAGGCCACGATAGTTGTGTTTTGAGAGGGCTGAATAATATCAAGTGTTGGTTTGCCAAAAAAGTTGGTAATAACGGGAACCAAGATAATAAGCACAATGACACCGGCAAGAATCCAAAGGGTCAGTGCTTTGCGAATGGGGCGAGCGGCAAAACGGTTTCCCGGCAATTCATCTCTGTCACCGGATCGCTTCATGTCAGTTTCTTTAGCGTAGTAGCGCCACAGTACGGTAAAATCAATTCCCAATACTTCTGCTATTTTTTCCAAATAACCCCGCACATAAGGAGCGGCGGGAAGTTGGTCAAGGTTACTATCAACGAGCGCCTGTACATACATAGGGGCAATGCCGGTCGCCTCGGCAATTTTGGCAACCGTCATGTTTTTTGAGCGCATTTCTTCCTTGAGTATTTCTTTGAGGGATTTCAGTTCGGGCATAAATTACACGGACAGTATAGCGGTAAAATAAGGGTTTTTCAATGGAAAGGAAGGTTTCCGATTCCCGACATCGTAAGAACACAAATAAGTAATATAGTAAATATTTTTTAATATACTATATCAAAAAAGGTATTACATTATTCGCTATCCTTTGCTATATACACTTCTCTGGGCTTGGCGCCATCACCAGGGCCGATAAGGCCTTTGTTTTCCATGAGGTCCAGTAACCGCGCGGCACGAGCATAGCCAACTTTGAGACGGCGCTGGAGTAATGAGGCTGATGCCTTTTGAGCTTCTTTAATGACAACAATCGCCTCATCGAGCATATCATCTTCATCTTCGGTGTCTTCAAAGGTGTCAAAGGGGTTTTTACCTCGTTCACTTTCGCGATTAACTTCTTCGTGTTCTTCTCCGTGTTCAAACGACACACCATCATCGGTATCAATGGATAGGTCCTGATTATTTTCTTTGATGTAGTCGGTCACTGCTTTTATTTCTTCTTCGGAAATAAAACATCCTTGAATACGTTTTGGTTTAGAAAGTTGCGCGGAGACGTAGAGTAAATCGCCACCGCCTAATAACTTTTCTGCTCCAGCGGTATCTAGTATAGTGCGGGAATCTATTTGGCTTGCTACCTGCAGAGCGACGCGGGAAGTGATGTTTGCCTTAATGAGTCCGGTAATAACTTCCACTGATGGTCGCTGCGTAGAAAGGATGAGGTGGATACCCGTGGCACGAGCCATCTGCGCCAAACGCACGATTGCATTTTCAATGTCGCGTCCATAGGCCGCCATTAAATCTGCCATTTCATCAACAACAATGACGATATAGGGCATCAGTTCGTCAGTGTGTTTTTTATTGTAGCTTTGAATATCGCGAGCGCCAGCCTTAAGAAGCGTTTCATAACGCTGATCCATTTCATTAATTGCCCAACGGAATACGCCCAGTGCCTTTTTACCCTGGGTGACCACGGGGGCAATGAGGTGGGGGAGGCCGTTGTATGAAGAAAGTTCAACGCGCTTAGGGTCGATGAGAATAAAGCGTAATGTTTCGGGAGAATTTTTATAGAGCAGTGAAATAAGTACTGAGTGGAGCGTGATGGATTTTCCCGAACCAGTAGCTCCCGCAATGAGCATATGCGGCATTTTTTCAATGTTGGTAAAAATCGGTTCACCGGTCACATCGCGTCCCAAACAGAATCCCAATTGTCCTGAGGCGACAAAGTCGGGGTAGGAAATAAGATTGCCCAGACGGACAATGGCGGCTGTTTTATTGGGAACTTCAATACCGACATAGGGCTTTCCCGGAATAGGAGCTTCGATGCGGATAGGATGTGCCGAAAGCGCCAGCGCAAGGTCCGGGTTTAGAGCGGTAATGCGGGACAGCTTGATTCCTTCGGCGGGACGAAGAGTAAAGCGCGTTACTTTAGGGCCAATACTTATTTCTCCCATTTCAACAGGAATACCAAATCCTTCCAGAGTGCGTTTGATAATGTTGGCATTGGCGTGCAGATCGCCTGCGGAAGGTTTCTCAAGAGCAGTTTTTAAAAGATTGAGTGGGGGAGCTTTGTAGTCGGTGAATTTTTTGACGGGTAATGCTGATTTTTTTAATGATAGAGAAAACCCTTTTGATGTTTCTTGTATTTTTTCATCAATGTCTTCATCCGCTTTTGTATTTGTTTCGTCTTTCTCTTTATTTTTTTCCTGATGATCTGCGTCTGCGGTGACATTGGTGTACTGCTCTACGGTGGGAGAGGTGGTGAGTGCAAGATCTGCATTGTCGGTATCCTTTGGGCGGCGCTTGATACGGATAGGGTGATCAAAGACGACGATGATGCCGATTGCAGCGGCGACTGCAAGGAGTATGCCGGCTGCCAATGGACCAATCCAGTTTTCTATATAGCCAATACTGCTTCCCAACATGCCTCCGGCATGGTTAGAAAGTACGTCAATCATACCAAGGCCCGCAAAAAAGAAGAGGAGTGATCCCCATAGGAGGGGCGCGTAGAGGGTGCGGTCTTCTTTGTGGACGAGGAAGTTATATCCTACTGCAAAGAAGGTGAGGGGAAGTAAGATGTACCCCAATCCGAACAATTGCCAAAGAGCTGAAAAAATATTTTCACCAACAATACCTGCTTGGTGTAGACCAGCAAGAATCAGTAAGATGCCACACACAAATGAGAGGAGTCCCCAGATGCTGTGAATGGTTTCTTGTCCTAATTTCTTTGGTGTGATAAATGACGAATCCTTTGGTGCCACCGATTCTTTTTTCTTCGCGGTGCGCTGTTGGGTAGTGCGTGTACGAGACATATGCCTTATTAAACACGAAATACGCCAAAAATTCAATACAATTCAACACAAAATACGTGTTTATGATGTGCGCCCATGATTTATTTTGACACGTGTTGGTACGAGTGGTATCGTGTGGATACCATGATGCATGATGTAGAAAATTATTTTCATACGGGTGCCGGTGCGCGTATCAATTCGGCTGATGTTATTCATACGATACGAACCTTTATGCATGAGCGGCCTGAATCACCATATAAAATTATTATCGGTACTGATTCGTTGGGCGTCAATGATTCGTATACGGATTTTGTAACGGCAATCGTGGTACAGCGTGTTGGCAATGGGGGAAAATATTTTTGGAAGCGTTTGGCGCGTCAAAATGTGTATGGTCTGCGCGACCGCATTATTAAGGAGGTGATGCTGACTTTGGAAACAGCAACGGACGTACTGGAACTTTTAAAAGCGCATCCGGAATTGACGTTTGATTTTGAGGTTCATGTAGATGTGGGGATGCAGGGTAAAACAAGTGCGCTCATTTCGGAAGTTACCGGTATGATTCGCGGATACAATTTTCCATTCAAGACAAAACCGGAAAGCTATGCGGCCAGTAACATTGCGGATAAGCATGTGTAGCACCAGGCGCAATTTTCAATTTACAATTTTCAATTTACAATCAATTTTTAATTATTTAATTTTTTTAGAATTAATCGAAAGAGGAAGGTGTGTGCCAAAGGGTGAGGAACTAAAAAACAAAAATTATTCTTCCTTACTACATACTACCAGCCCCTTACTACTGCTGTCATGAAGGACACTATTGTTATAGACATAGAAACAAAAAATACATTTGCTGATGTGGGGCGGGATAACTTTGCTGGCCTGCAGATTTCGCTGGTGGGGACGTATTCATATAATAAGAATGAATACATTGCATACGACGAACATGAACTTGATGCATTGGGCGAGGTACTAAAAAATACAGATTTACTCATCGGATTTTCCATTACCCGTTTCGATTTGCCGGTTATGGCAAAGCACTACAATTTCGATCTCTTTACTATCCCGCGCATTGATCTCCTCGATGAGATAGAGTTAATGATCGGCAAACGCATTAGTTTGGACTTGTTGGCAAAACAAAATTTGGGATACGGAAAAAACGGTGAAGGAAGCGAAGCTCCTAATTTGTATGAGGAAGGAAGAATGGAAGAGCTTAAAAAGTATTGCTTAAACGACGTGAAGGTAACCAAAGAACTCTACGATTTGGCAAAAAAACAGGGTCATTTGATGGTGCCACAGCGCAATAGTCCTCAACCTATCCGCGCTGAGTTTGATTGGACAGAACGATTATTGTATCAGCGATTGTTCTAGGAGTGCTCATATTTTTTTATCACAACAACACAACGACATCTTTCAAGGATGTTGTTGTGTTATATATGCGAATAGTATATGATTTGAAAAAATATGGCATTGCGACATACCCTAGAAGTTGTAAAAAATGAGGCCCTCAAGCAGGCCAAAGAAAAAAAGAAAGAGGAAGAAGAGGAGGGTCTTAAGGCAACGAATGAAAATCTCTTAAAGGCGCGCAACAAAAAAGAAGCGGTATCTGGGATTTTGGCTGACATGGAGGAAAAGTATGATGCCGCCCAAAAGTCGCTTGAGGCATACAAAAAAAGTAAGCAGGACATTCAAAAAATATTTGAAGAATATGGTGATACCCTCAAGGATTTGGGAATAACCGCTCCGGAAGGATTGCTTACTCATAAAGAATTGCAAAACGAAGAAGATGTCATTGCATATGCCACGGCGCGCCAAAGTTTGAAAGAAAAAATAACCGAGTTGCACGGGGCAAAGCAATCGGTTCGTACGGTGGTGCCTGATGCTCATTTTGGCGGGCGTAAGGAAAAAGATGCACGGGTTTCCAAAAGGGAAAAAACAAAAACTGCATTAAAAGAAAAGATAAAAGAGGCGGATGCGCAAGAGCAGGAACTATACAAGCAAACACCAGAAGGGAAAACGGCAGAGGAGCAGCGCGCGCGTGAAGCTATCGCTGATCTTGTAGAAAAAGCCGGGTATCGTCGGGAAGTAAAAAATACCGAAGATATAAAAGATATTTCAAAATTCATTTTTGATACAGAAAAAGGATCCCAGGTATGCAAAGAATTTGGAAAAGATTTCGCGCTACAGACACTCAATGCGTATCTGCATGAAAAAATTGATAGTACCATCCACTCACGAATGGAGGCTGAATATTTGAATGATAACCTACTCAAGTCCATAGAGGTGATACGCAATGCCGATTCATACTATGATGAGGTGCAAAAAAAGTTAGGAAAGCTTCAAAAAGATAAGCAATTATTGGAACAAGAACTCAAGGAGTATCTTGCGGCACATGGGGCGGATTTGAATGAACTTAACGGCGGTGGGTGGACGAGCATACCTTCTATCGTGTACTCATTATATGGCTATAAAAAATGGGATGAGGAATTATCTTCAAGATTATTTGAATCTCAGAAAACGCTAAAACAAATTAAAGAAGGTTCGTATAAATATAGGGGCACCATCACGTACGATGAACAAGAAGAATGTATCGCAGAAATTGAGATGGTGGAAAGAGTGCATGAAGGCGTACGGCAATTGCTCCATGAAGGAGTGTTGGCAAAAACACTAACACAGAAAGAATTGCGGAAAAAGTTTTGGGGCGATCTAGACATTGCATCGTTTTCCCACGTCTCTTACGGTGTCATACCGGAAGTTTTAAAAGACAGCTTTGAATCTCGTGCCGCACGTATTGAAAAGAGGGTGCGTGAATATGATATGCAAGAGGGCCGTTTGCATGATTTTGCCGACAAAACAATGCATGTTAAAGCCGTAGAGCAGAAGGGTGATGTTATGCGCAAAGATCTTGGCTTGAAATCATATTCCTTGGAAGGCTATGTAGAGGGAAAAGAAAGAGATAAAACTTCTATTGAAGAAATGATACATGATATGCAAGTAGAGGGAGCAGATATACGCATGCATATGCCCTCCACTATTGATATGCATGAGATAAAAATAGAACCAGGGGGGATCTGTGGATATGGGTATATACGAAAAGAACCGTATGGAGTCTCAAAAAGAAGGTGATCAGATCAGAAGACAACTTGAAAAATTAGAGCAAGACCTTGCACACGAAGAGCAACACAAGCCCGGATTCATTTCTTTAAGAAAGAAAGAGCATGAGCAGCGTGTAGAGCATATAAAAGAAGAAATTGCCTTGTTGCAAAAAAAGAAGGAAGAGACGCACAATACATGGCGTGAATATAATCAAATCACCGATGAAATTTGGAAGCGCACACGGAATATTTCGCGTCTTGTTTCTTTGGCAAAAGATTATGCAAAGTTGGAAGAGAAAAAGTCATTACATGAATTTATAGCGGACCTTTCTGCCGCCTTAGAGAAGGCAATGGCATCTGTTCCGGTAGAAGTACAGCAATTAGTAAATGATATAAAATCAGCGCACAAGGATATGGATGCCGCAGAGCGTGGTTGTGCTATGGGAGAAAAGGTCTTGGAAAAAGAAAAACTTGATTTTATGCGCTAATTTTAACTGGATCGAATAATTGTTATATTGGTTATTGTTTTAAGAGTATGAGTGAGTTTACATAGACCATCAAAAATCCTCGGTATATCCGAGGATTTTTGATATCATTTTTTTGTTCGTTATTATGCCTCCCTTTACTCCTTAATACTTAATACTATATACAAATATATAAAAATATGTTCTTATGATTTCGTAAATCGTAAGGGGATCTTATATACTTATTTTTATGAACCACATCTATCTTGATTACGCATCAACGACACCCATTGATCCGCGAGTGATACGAGCGATGGAGCCGTATTACGGCATGCAAAAAAATCTATTTGGCAATCCGAATGCTATTCATTTTTTTGGACAGCAAGCGCAGACCGCGCTTGATACTGCCCGTCAAAGTATTGCGCACTACATTGGTGGGACGGCAGATGGGGTGGTATGTACCGCATCGGCGACTGAGGCAAATAATTTAGTGTTACGTGGTGCGGTAAAAAAATTTAAGGCGACATCTGGTGGCACGGTACTGCCTCATATCATACTGTCCGCTATAGAGCATGATTCAATATATGAAACGGCGCGTGATATGGAACGCGAGGGTCTTGTGCGGATATCGCTCATTCCCGTAACATCGGATGGCGTTGTTGATGTGACTGCTTTGGAAAAAATGGTAGATGCTGCAACGGTGATAGTATCGGTATTATGGGCAAATAATGAAACGGGAGCACTGCAACCACTGGAAGCCATAGGCAGACTCGTCCGTGCACAGCAGGAAAAAAACGGGACTATGTTTCCATTTTTTCACACCGATGCGGCACAAGCATTTGGATATATGCCAGTAGACACGATGAATGGATTGATTCACGCGATAACTCTTTCAAGTCATAAAATATATGGACCAAAAGGAGTCGGCGTATTGTATGTGCAACATCTTCGTGAGAGGATTGCTCCCATACTGACCGGCGGAGGACAGGAATATGGTGTGCGATCGGGGACACAGAATGTAGCCGCTATCATGGGTGCTGTGCGCGCCTGTGAATTAGCGATTAGTGTGCGAAATAAAGAAAGTATACGCATCACTGCTTTAAGCAAACAACTAGAAGACGGTATTCGCGCCATAGTACCAGAGGCGCGCGTATGGGCAGCGGATGCATTGCGGGTGCCCCACATTATTAACGTATGTCTTCCTCATTATCCGGGGATGGATGTGGCGCTGGATATGCGTGGCGTGGCGGTATCTTCGGGGGCGGCCTGCGCGGCGCGACACATTAAACCGTCTCGTGTTCTTGAGGTAATGGGAGCGTCGCCAGAAGAAATTGCTTGCAGTATTCGTATGAGCATCGGAATGTATACGCGTAAAAAAGATATCAGCCAAGCTCTTGAATGCATGGCTACATTAGTGCATGCATAAAACGTATAGTATACGGAGCGGAATATGGCGCCATTTTTGGTGTAGTAGGGAATACATACCCGCCTTATGCGGGAATATAATAACTGATATACAACCATGTGGTATAAAAAAACATCGCATCTGCAGTCATTGATACAGCACTATAAAAAAACTATTCTTGCTGTGTGTGGTGCGTTAGTCGTCGGTATTTTTGTTGGTCCGATATTTTTTTCCGGATCAGTGGCATACGCGACGCCGCCATCATCATGGACCGAAGGTATTATAAGAGCGATATTCCCCGAATTTTCTCATAACAGCACATTGTCAGCAGGAAATTCATTCACCTCAAACTCCACGACACAACATGAGCCATCCCCTCTGCATATTACCGATAATCATGATCAAGCGGTAATACAGGCGGTCAAAGATGCATCTCCTGCCGTTGTCTCAATTATTATCAGTAAAGATCTTCCGGTGATTGAGCAGTGCCCAGGCCAAAATCCTTTTTCAAATCTTCCTCCCGAATTTCAACAGTTTTTTAATGTCGGCGGGGGAAGTGGTTCATCACAGTTTATGGTGCCGTGCCAGAAGGGAACGAAGTTGCAGGAAGTGGGGGGTGGTTCAGGTTTTATTGTTTCAGCGGATGGATATATCGTGACTAATAAACATGTGGTAAGTGACACGAAAGCGGAGTATACCGTACTGACTAACGATGGGAAAAAATATCCGGCAAAAGTAATAGCTATTCATCCGACCATGGACTTTGCAATTATAAAAATTGAAGGAAGCAATCTTCCAACGGTGCCGTTAGGTGATTCATCGGCAATACAACTCGGACAAACCGCTATTGCCATCGGTAATGCGCTGGGAGAGTTTCGTAATACGGTGTCAGTGGGAGTAGTGTCGGGATTGGCTCGTACGGTCACCGCTTCATCGGACACCGGTCAATCGGAAACGATTGATAATGTGATTCAGACGGATGCGGCGATTAATCCGGGTAATTCTGGTGGGCCGTTATTGGACATTAGTGGTAATGTCATTGGTATTAATACTGCCATGGTATCAGGGGCGCAAAGCATCGGATTTGCCATTCCCATTAATGTGGTTAAAAATCAAATTGCTGAAGTGCGTCAAACCGGCAAGATTCAGGTGGCATATTTGGGGGTGCGGTATGTTATGCTCACTCCAGAGAATGCCGCGACATTTAATCTTACGGCAACATCGGGAGCACTCATTAAAGGCGATGGACAGAATTTTGCGGTGCAGCAGGGATCCCCGGCAGATAAAGCGGGTCTCAAAGAGGGAGATATTATTACGGCAATTGATGGACAAACACTTGACCTTAACCACTCTCTTGGGTATGTTATCTCGCAGAAAAATCCCGGAGACGTTATTCATCTCACTATCATCAGAGAAGGAAAACAAATGCAGTTAACAATCACCCTAGGGAAGAAATCATAATGTCTGCGACACAGTACTGCCTCCATACAGAGAGGCTATCTGTGCTATACTACTATACACGTCCTAAGCCATACCACCGTGGTATGGCACTATAATGTCTATGAATAATTTCAATCGATTTACCATAAAAGCGCAGGAAGCGCTTCAAAGTGCACAAGAACTTGCCGGAGAAAAGAATCATGGCGAATTAAAAGCGGTCCACTTGCTTGCCGCACTGGTGGGGGACACACAATCACTCGTACAACCCATGCTTATGAAGGCAGGTGTTGCGTTAGACGAACTGCAAAAAGAAATAGATAAGGATGTTGCGCGCCAGCCAAAATTATTTTCATCACAGCCAACCAACTTGGGACAACTGTACTTATCTCAAGAGTTGTTGCAGGTATTGGATCGGGCAAACAAAGTGGCACTATCACACAAGGACGAATTTATTTCCTGTGAACATTTATTGGTGGCGCTTACCGATGTGCCGTCATCTGCATCGGGCATATTGGAACGATTTGGATTTTATAAAGAAACCGCCTTGCGGGTGCTGGACGATTTGCGAGGCGCGTCACGGGTAACCGACGAGATGCCGGAGAATAAATTTCAAGTGTTGGAAAAATATTCCATAAACCTTACCAAAAAAGCTCGCGAAGGAAAGTTGGATCCGGTTATCGGGCGTGACGAAGAATTGCGTCGCGTCATTCAGGTACTTTCCCGCCGTACCAAAAATAATCCCGTACTCATCGGTGAACCAGGTGTCGGAAAGACGGCAATTGTGGAAGGACTTGCGCAACGCATTATTTCCGGCGAAATTCCCGAGAGTCTTAAGGACAAGGAAATTATTATGCTTGACTTAGGCTCGCTCATTGCGGGCACCAAGTTTCGAGGCGACTTTGAAGATCGGCTCAAGGCTTTTATGAAAGAAATTCAAGGTTCAGCCGGCAAACTCATTTTATTTATTGATGAAATTCATATGATTGTGGGCGCGGGAGCCGCGGAAGGTGCCATTGATGCATCTAATTTATTAAAGCCGGCATTGGCACGTGGCGAACTGCGAGCTATTGGTGCCACCACCATCAAAGAGTATCAGCGGTATATTGAAAAAGACGCGGCTCTTGAACGTCGCTTCCAGCCGATTATGGTGGATGAACCATCCATACCGGACAGTATTGCCATTCTGCGCGGCTTAAAAGAAAAGTATGAATTGCACCATGGCATTCGGATTTCTGACGAGGCGATTGTATCGGCAGTAAATTTGTCGGCACGTTATTTGAGTGACCGATTTTTGCCTGATAAGGCAATTGATTTAGTTGATGAGGCGGCCGCATCGCGAAAACTCGAATCCGACAGTCTCCCCACCGACATTGAAAAAGTTCGTCGCGAAATTACACGACTTGAAATAGAAAAATCAGCGCTTGCCAATGAACAGGGGGCAAAAAATAAGGCGCGGCTTGTTGATATTGAAAAGAAATTGACTGTTATGAAGAAGGATACTGATGCGCGCTACAACGTATGGAAGACAGAAAAAGAATCATTTGGAAAAATAGGAGAGGTGCGAAGAAATATCGAAGAATTGCGCCGTGAGGCAGAGAGTCAGGAGCGTGATGGAAACCTGGATCGGGTGGCAAAAATTTTATATGGAGAAATTCCGGCACTGGAAAAAGAACTCGCATCTTTGGAGCGAAAACAGAATGCAAAAGGAAAACAGCGCAAAGGAGCAATGGGGCAGTCATTTATCAAAGAGGCGGTTGATGAAGAGGATATTGCTCATGTTGTCGCTCGTTGGACAGGCATTCCCGTTTCCAAAATGCTTGCATCGGAAAATGAAAAGTTGCTTAAAATTGAAGAGACACTCAAAGAACGGGTCATCGGGCAAGATCACGCCGTCCAAGAGGTTGCGCGCGCACTGCGACGGGCACGAGCAGGACTTTCGGATGATCAAAAACCGTTAGGATCATTTATGTTTTTAGGGCCAACCGGCGTAGGAAAAACGGAACTTGCACGCGCACTCTCCGAATTTATGTTTAACGATGATAAGGCGCTCATTCGTGTTGATATGTCTGAGTTTATGGAAAAGCACGCGGTCTCCAAACTTATCGGTTCTCCTCCTGGCTACATTGGCTATGAAGAAGGTGGCTATCTTACTGAGCTTATTCGCCACCGGCCCTACAGCCTCATTTTGTTTGATGAAATAGAGAAAGCACATCCCGAGGTGTTCAATATTTTGTTGCAGGTATTGGATAATGGGAGATTGACGGATGCCAAAGGTAAAACTGCAAACTTTAAAAATAGCATCATCATTCTTACCTCCAACATCGGCAGTGAATTTTTTGGACAATCAGCATCGCCCATTGGTTTTAAGAGTGCAACCTCAGAAGAAAAGCAGAAAGAAGAGCGCGTTGAGGTGGTGCGTGAAAGAATTTTAGAAGATCTGAAAGATAATTTCCGGCCGGAATTTCTTAATCGACTTGATGAAATTGTCATTTTTAATCAGTTGACCCACAAAGACATTGAGCGGATTGTGGAAATACAGATTAAAAGTCTTGTTCTTAATAAAATGGAAGATAAGGGGTATCGAGTTGATATTGACGCGGGCGTCAAAAAATTTATTGCTCAAGAAGGATTTGATCCCGCATTTGGCGCGCGCCCCATCAAGCGTCTCATCCAAAAACAAATATTGGATAAACTTGCTGATAAAATTATTAAAAAAGAAATCAATGACCGTAAGAAAGTTCACATCATCTTTAAAACTCCCGACACTATCTCTGTTGCTTAGCACGCTTATTTTTGCGCTCACGTTGGATATTCTTCGTGGTGGCGCAAGTGTGTGGAGCATCCTTTTGATTGTTGCTTACGCGGTGTATGTATATGTTACACGGATGAACAGTAGCATCCATGTTCCTGCTCTCTACGGCGCATTAATTGCATCGGCGATTATTGGCGTTGCCGCAGTGCCGTGGGGTATTGGAGCGGGCGTTGTTATTGCATTTTTCTCTACGCTCTTCTTTTTGGTGGTAGGTGTTGCATCGTTGCAATTTATTCATCCAAAAATGGCGCTGAGTGTTTTTTTCTATCTTGTATTATTTGCGATATGCGTATATGCCAGTTCATATAGTATTCCTGTTGCATCGATTCTTACGCCGTTCGTATTGTATGTAGTGCTGTATGCACTGACAAAAGAATATGTGCGTTTTATGCAGGGAGCATGGAATGCGCGCTTGCGGGTATTTTCCGTGGGGCTTTCGTTGTTGACGGCGGAAGTATTGTGGGCTGGCTCGTTGATTTCCATTGGATTCTTAAACGTCGCCGCATTAACATTGGTATTTTTTATCACGTTTTTGGATACGATGATGCAGGTGTATGACGGATCACTGACCAAACAGGTGGTGTATAAGAATGCGGCGTTATTCGGTGTATGTGCCTGTGCGCTGGTGGTAGTTCCCGTACTCATGGGGTAGACATAGTTGAGAGTTATGCAGTTTGTAAGGTTGCAAGGAATGAGTGTGATTATTGATAATCGTCTAATATTTTTCAGTTCCCAAAATTTCCAGTGATTTTATATATCAGAAGAGATATTCTTTATTATGAAAAAAGAGTCTATAAAAATAATAAGCTCTTCAGCTCTTATGACGCAAAAAATGGCGCAAGAGATTGCGGATCAGATTGCAAAAAGTTCTTTACCTCGCACGATTTTATTGCAGGGCGATTTGGGGGCGGGCAAGACCACCTTTAGTAAAGGATTTTTGAAATATTTTGGCATAAAGCCATCTGCGGCGAGCCCCACGTTTGTTATCATGAAGCGGTACACTACCCGCCTTCGCCAAGGCTCTGGTGGGCAAGTGAAGAATAAAGCGAAGGTACAAAACATATATCACATAGACGCGTATCGCTTGAAATCAAAAGAGGATTTAGCGCTCATTGGATTTGCCGACGCGCAAAAAGACACGCACGGCATCACGATCATTGAATGGCCCGAAAAAATAACAGGGGCGCGCTTTGTGCGGCCCCTATCCATACGGTTTGCGTATGGGGAAAAAGAAAGTGAACGGATCTTGGAGATTTGTTCGTCATAATCGATGTATAATATATTTTCAATCAACTTATTATTGTCATTCCGATCTCGATCATATCGGGAGAGGAATCTCATTATGCGCGCCGCAGATTCTTCGGCTCACGCCTCAGAATGACATGATAAAAATAAGAACCCCTGCAAAAGCAGGGGTTTTGTGTGCAACGCAAAAATTATTTTTTAGAAACCTTTTTCCATTCTCCGCCGAATTCTATGGAAAATATTTTCGGACTGGGGAAGGATTCATATCTGAATGGGATGCTGGGATGCTCGACACCTGCGGAAGAAAGTAGATCGGCGAAATCGTACAGAAGTATTGCTCCCGATGTGATGTGCCAGCTGCCGCAAATCGACAGTATTTGGAATTGGATGGATGACCCACTTCCCCATCCCACAGGATGTATGGTTGCCTGATACCCTTCCGATTTTTCGTCTAACTCAATGTCGATTCCTTTGCCATTTGATAGGATGGGAAATATTTTTCCCCATATCTCCCAGTCTCCTTTTTCTTCTAATTCTACCTCAAGAATCATTAAAAAGGCGATTATAGCAAGATCGATTGCATGAAGTTCTCTTTTTGTCTTCACGACAAACCTCCCGGGCTTCGCGCCCAATATTGTTTTTGAATATATTTTAATTATCAAGGAACAACTGTTCCTCTTTTGAAGACACAACGTGGTTATATCCTCAAAAAGGGAAGGTTGCGGCAATCTTTAAAAATCACCGCAACCTAAAAACTTACATCATGAATCTCGCGTTCAACTCCTCCGTGTTCAGATTGAAGTAGAAGAACGTGTTTTTATCGATAATCCATGTCTCAGTACGGGTGTACTGCGTATAGAAATAGAAATCTCTATACGTCGCCTTCCCATCGCTCTCGCGGATGAGGGTGATATTGGTGTTTAAGTTCGCTCCCCAATTGGAGTACCCACCAAACACCGACAATGTGTACCTTCCGTAGGGGGGGATGACTGCCTTTTTGCACCCATTGGCGTACATGTCTATTGTTTCATTAGTTTCGTTTACCAGGAATAATTTACTGGTGTAGAAACCAACGCCATTTGTTGTGGTAAGTGTGAAACACCCTTCGACAGAAATCATAATCGCAACTACTGCCAAAACAACAAACAAACCTTTTAAACTCTTCATTTCTAACTCCTATATATTTTTTTTGAGAGAACTATTGATTTACTTTTTTAACACTCTAATTATACCATAATTCAATACTAGTGTCAATTATCAGTCGGTAAGCATTCATGCGGTATTTCTTTGTTTTTATGACTGCGGTATACTATAACCATTATGCCCGTAGGATCTTCTCAACAACAGGATTTACATGATCAACTCGTCAAAATGAAGCGCGATGCCGAAGAACGCGATGCGCAGCGGCGGGCGCAAGGGCATGGGCACGTGTATCTGCCTCCCGAAAAGGTGTCGGTGAGCCTTGATGCATTAGGCTTGCTTGATGAGCACACAGCTCGGGAAGGGCATTGTGCATTGATTGCCATTAAAGATAAAAAGGTGGCGCTCGTTGCCTACGATGAACAATATTCAAAAACAAAAGAAGTTATCGCACACCTGGAAAAAGATGGGTACACATTGGTTATCTATATTGTCTCGTTGAGTTCTTTGGAGTATGCATTAGGATTTTATCGGTTTGTTGCCGCAAGCCGGACCGCTATCAGTGGATCGGTACGAGTGGGGATGGAAGATCATGATGTGACTACCGTTGAACATCTTGACTCACTTCCCAAGGTGTCTGATGCCATACGAGCAAACAGTGATGCGGGAAAAATTTCCCAATTGATGGAAACTATTCTTATGGGAGCGATTGCCAACCGCGCCTCAGATATTCACATTGAACCAACGCAAAAAGGAGCAAAAGTTCGCTATCGCATTGATGGACTTTTAAATGATGCCTATAACGGTTTGTCGTTGGCATTATATCGTCCGGTTATTTCACGCATCAAACTCCTTTCTAACCTCAAAATTAATATTCGCGACGAAGCACAAGATGGCAGATTTACCATCAATCTTTTAAAAAAGAATATTGAAGTTCGTGTCGCCATTGCGCCATCCGAATATGGCGAAGTAGCAGTGATGCGTATTCTGGACCCCGATGCTATTTCTTTGCAACTTTCTGATTTGGGTATTCGCGCCGATGATTTGGTTATTATTCAAGATCAACTCAAGCGCCCCAATGGCATGGCGCTCAATACCGGACCTACTGGATCGGGAAAGACCACGACACTCTATGCATTCCTCAAACATCGACTCACCTCTGATGTGAAAATCATCACCATTGAAGATCCAATTGAATACCACCTCGACGGTATTGAGCAGACGCAGGTAGATAACGCCGCAAACTATACATTTGCGTTGGGCCTGCGTTCACTGATGCGGCAAGATCCTGATATTATTTTAGTGGGAGAAATTCGCGACAAAGAAACGGCAGAAATCGCCGTGCAGGCGGCACTGACCGGGCACTTGGTATTTTCCACCGTGCATGCTAACGAAGCGGCAGGAGGTATTGCACGCTTGCTGGATTTGGGGGTAAAAGCAAACAGTCTTGCACCGGCACTCAATCTGCTTATTGCACAGCGGCTCGTGCGACGATTATGTCCGCATTGTAAGGTGGCACACGATGATCCTGATACAAATAAAAAATTGCAGGATTTTATTGAGCGTTTGCCTAACCGCGTTGATAAAAAAGCATACGCAGAACATATAACAGTCTTTGAGCCGAAAGGGTGTGAACAGTGCAACGGCACTGGCTATCGAGGCCGCGTGGGAGTCTATGAGCTTTTAGTGGTTACCCCCACCATTCAAGAATTAATATCTAAAAATGCAGGACAGATAGAAATTTTAGCTGAGGTGGAAAAAGGAGATTTTGTCTCCATGCAGGATGACGGTATATTAAAAATCGCATCGGGTATGACAACGTTTGAGGAAGTGGAGGAAACGACGGGGAAAATTATGTGGAGATGATTTTACTAATGATCAATTTTCAGTTTTCAATTGATTAATTTTAAAATTTTAAATTAAGATTTGATTTCAAATTTTCACCATGTCCGAGTCTTTTCTCAAACACCAAGATAGTCTTATCGCCACAGGCAAGGAGCTTGCTTATGGGGAAATCTCGCCGCAGGAGGCGCAGGAGATTGAAGTACTGCAGATGTATAAGGCGCAGATCATGGACGAATTGCATGATGATTTAGCCGCCATTGATGCGGGTGAGGGTACTATCCGTGGGCAAGGGCGCATCAATCGCGATGCGATATACGACGCCAAGCATGATTCTTTTTTTGTTGATTGCGAGGGGAAGTTGGGAATGGCGACACTGGGGGACCTTATCGCCGATGTGGCGCTGGGATGTGAGTACTCCCTGTCTCTTCATGCGGTTCCTCGCGAAAAGGCGAAGTTGTATGCCGTTGAGCGATCTAAAACGCATTTGAATCAACTGCTGAATCGCCAATTAGCGTTGCAGGAATATGATGTGGCGATGCAAGAAGAACATGAAACGCGAGCAAAACATTTTGCTCAGGCACAGGAGGAATTGAACGCAAAAGAAAAAGGCACAGAAGCGCACGTGGGGAAATTATTTGAACAGGACATCATTCATCTGCTCAAAGAGGTGCAGTATGATCTTTCCCATATGGGCATCTCGGTGCAGGAGGCAAATATTGTGCAAGACATGGATGAAAAAATTGATTTTGTGGTGCAGGTTGAAGACAGACATCGCGGAGTAGGAGTGCGGGAAACTACCGCTGAACCAAAAACGCAATCTCTTTTTGGTATACAGTTTACGATCAATGCACAGGAAGATGTACGGCAGAAAAAGGAACGGCAAATTAAGCAAAGCAAAGAACATGGCCTTAAAAGCAAAGTGGATGATATTCTTTTGGTGACAGTGCCGATTGGCTGTGGAGAAATAAAGGCGGCACATGCCCAGTGGTACGCGCAGGGATGTCCTCCTGGTGGTCCCAGTAAACTCTATGCCGCGCAGGTGAAAGTGGGTCTTCTTGAAAAAATTATGGAAAAAATGGGAGCGAAGGGTACCATGGAAGAAAAGAAGGGGAAGATGGAGGAATGCTTCAACGCGAAACACTAAAGTATTTTACAGTTTACATTTTACAATCCATCTTGGTTGGAAATAAAAAAGCCGCATGTCCACCAGGCATGCGGTTAATCTTTTTATATGCGCCGCGTAAAGGCGAAAGATTATAAAACCTTATCGCGGCAAGAGTATGAATTTCAACACGAATCACTCCTGTATTGTTTCTAAGTAGAAAAAAATTTGTGCCATCTGATGCCCAGAGTTATACAAAAACCGGAAATCACAAACAGCATGATATCTAAGGGTATGATGGTAATGGGAGAATAGCGGCGAGTAGCAGCGATTAGTAAGAATATCAGTATAAAGAGTACTGCCGTTGCGCTGTATCTGACCAGCTCATATTTTTCCTTAATGAGCGTAGCGATACCTGATCCGAGAAGAATATACATCAATCCTATTATCGCCAGTATTGCTATTTCGATTTGGTTTGTAAACACGAATCCTCCTCAATTTATTTTGAAATATTATTTATTTAATCGTCCGGTACTGTGGACAACTGTGTGGATGTAGCCCCTGATAACTATCAAAAGCATGTAGAATATTTCAGAGGAACGTTCGAGCCGGAACCAAAACGCCCTGAGCATAGAAAAATTCCGAAAGTTTGTCCACAGAACTGGACGATCACGTGTTATAAAAGGACAGCTATCATGTAAATACTATAGCATACTATACTAAATAAGTCAAGGTCTTTACGGGTTAGGGTGAATATCGCTTGGTTTTTTAAAAAAACGCCATAATAATACCCCTTCCTTGCCATGCGGGGTATCGCCCGAGTATCACTTGTATGTGCACTTTACGACATCTTTTCGTAAAGGCTTTTTTGTGATACAGTACACCATACTACTACACCGCGATTATATGTCAAGTGGAAAAAAAGAGCCCGAAAAAACATCATTTTTCACCCCTTCCAAAGAAGACGTGTCGCTGGATACGCTCTTGCGGCCAACAACATTTAATGAGTATGTGGGGCAGGAAAAGATAAAACGCAATTTGCAGACTATTATTGAGGCGGCCCACGGTCGCCATGAAGTTATTGATCATCTCCTGCTGTATGGGCAAGCGGGATTGGGTAAGACAACTTTAGCAACACTGATTGCCCGCGAGATGCATGCGACCATCAGAACAACAACGGGGCCGGCGATTGAAAAGGCGGCGGACTTGGCAACAATTTTATCGGGTCTTGAAGAAGGGGATATACTTTTTATAGATGAAATTCATCGTCTCAATCGGATGATTGAAGAAATGTTATATCCTGCAATGGAATCGCGTTCATTGCACGTGGTTATCGGCAAAGGACCTGCGGCGCGGATGATTTCCATTGATTTGCCGCCCTTCACGCTCATTGCGGCAACAACGCGCATTGGACTTCTTTCGTCTCCACTTCGTTCTCGGTTTGGCGCAACATTTCGGATTGATTACTACGCTCCTCAGGATATGCGCAACATCATTGAACGTTCGGCGCGTATTTTAGGAATGGCCATGGATCAAGAGGCAGTTGCCATTATTGCTCAAGCAGCTCGTTCAACGCCTCGTACAGCTAATCGCTTATTGCGTCGCGTGCGCGATGTGGCACAGGTATCCAAAGTTGCGCGCATTGACGCGGCGCTGGCAGGTCATGCGCTTGCGATGTTTGACATCGATGCCATTGGCCTCGAAGAACATGATCGGCGTCTGCTTTCCATTATTATAGAAAAATTTAAAGGAGGTCCTGTAGGGCTTTCCACGCTTGCCGCGGCATTGGGGGAGGATAAGGGAACCATTGAAGATGTCTATGAACCGTATTTAATGAAGGCGGGACTTTTAATGCGTACCAGTGGTGGCCGCGTGGCAACCGATGCGGCATACACACACCTTGGTTTAAAAAATATGAGTGTAAAAAAATGAGCCGTCCCAAGGAGGAAAACGGCTCTTGTGCACAGGCTCGGAAAAATTTAGGAGTATTCATGGTTATGGTATGCTATAAACAGCATACCTCTGATAATGTGACGTGGAGAGGATAATACCTCTCTCTTTTTTTTAAGATGAGATACAGCGAAGGATAATTCCTTCAATAAACCTATGTACTCATGAATGTTGATACGCTCGTTGACAGCCCATGTGTCAAGTCTTGTGAGCACCGCCTGCACTGATTCAAATGGTATCATATCCACCTCTCTTTAATTAATAAAGAAATTTTAAATGTATATCCCTATTCTACCTATATTAACTTGTAAGGGTGCTACATGAATAGTATACACCAGTTATGATTTTATATCATAGACTACAAAAAATGAGGTATAACGAGTATACTATGCACTATATCAGATACATATTTGTCTATGGCATACATTGGTTTAACATCATCAGAGGCACGTGATCGTCTCATGCAATATGGCCCCAATACTATAGAAGAGAAAAAAACTCTTTTTATTGTAAAACTATTCCGTTGGATTGTTTCACCCATATCGCTCATGCTTATCGCCGCTGCGATACTATCGTATGTGGCGGGAAAATATTTTGACGTGTGGTTTATTGTGGGACTGATGATGCTTAATCTTGGTGTTACCTTTTGGCAGGAACATAAAGCTGACGCAGCCATTGAAAAACTCAAAGAACATTTAACAACGCAGGTGCGCGTACTTCGCGATGGAGTATGGACGGCGATGCCTTCCAGCAACATAGTTCCCGGTGACGTTATAAAATTATTCGGAGGTAATATTGTTTCTGCGGATGTGCAGTTACAGGATATCGTACATCTTTCTATTAATGATGCGGCGGTAACTGGCGAGTCATTGCCACAGGAAAAGAAGGTAGGAGACACGCTCTATGCCGGATCATTTGTGGTCAGTGGGCAGGCAGTGGCGACGGTAACGGCAACGGGATCGCATACGTATTTCGGTAAAACACTTCTTTCTGTCCAAAAGACATCGCGTCGCAGTATTTTGGAGCAAGATATTTTGCGTATATCAAAGTTTCTTTCATTGGCAAGCGTAGTTGTGGTGGTGCTGTTGACCGGTCTTTTTTTGTGGTATCGCATTGCATTGGTAAATATTCTAACCCTAGATTTAAGTTTGGTCATCGCGGGTATTCCTATATCGCTTCCCACAGTCATGACGCTTATTATCAGTTTGGGAGTGTTAGAGCTTTCTAAAAAAAATGTCATCGTCAAACGTCTTTCATCATTGGAGGACTTGGCAAACGTGCAGGTGCTTTTTAGCGACAAGACCGGCACCCTGACTAAAAATGAAATTCACGTGACCAACATCATTGCCTATGGCACATCGGAAGAGAGCATCATCCGCGCCGCCGCACTCGCTTCAATAAAAGATGATGAGTCATCAATTAATAAGGCTATTTTGGATAAGGCGCGGGATATGCGCATTGCTGTCAATGAAAAAGATGTTATTTCTTTTATTCCGGCCGATAGCGAACGGAAAAGAAGTTTTGCGGTTGTCATGAGCGAGGGGGTCAATGAAGCCATTAGTGTTGGTGCGCCACAAATCATTGCTTCATTATGTGCGATGCATGCGGATACGTTTGATACGGATGTCGAACATGCGGCCAAGCAGGGATATCGCTCTTTGGCAGTAGCAGTAAAGGAGGGAAGTAGTCAGGAGCAGGGCATGCGCATGATTGGTATACTGCTTATTTCAGATATTTTGCGTGACGATGCAAAAAACGTGGTGGAATTTCTGCGCGCCAATGGCGTGGATGTGCGCATGGTGACTGGTGATCATCGGGCAATCGGCGAACGCATTGCTCAAGATGTCGGTATTGCCCCCGATAAGGTGTATGCGGAAATACTTCCTGCTGATAAATTAAAATTAGTTGAGGCAGAAAAAAAGCAGGCGGTTGTTGCGGCAACGGGGGATGGTATCAATGATTTGCCCGCCATAAAGACGGCTGACGTGGGTATTGCGGTGAGCAATGCCGTGGACGCATTAAAAAGTGGAGCAGACATCGTACTGCTTTCATCAGGTATTGGGGTTATCAAAGACGCCATCATTGAAGCGAGAAAAATTTTTGCACGGCTCTATACCTATTCTATCTACCGTATGTCTGAGAGTTTTCGACTCATTGTGACGATTGCGGTGTTGGGAATTATATATCATACCTACCCGCTTGAACCGCTTCAGCTTATTTTGTTGGCGTTCCTCAATGATGTGCCTATTATTTCGCTGGCAGTGGATCGGGTAACCGTTGTCTCAAAGCCGTCGACCATTCGGGTTGCCGATAGATTCATCCTCAGCGCCTTGTATGGTCTCACCGGCATTGCCAATAGCCTCGTACTCTTTTTTATTATCAAAGACATTGTGCATCTTCCTTGGAATATCATTGAAACAATATTCTTCCTCAAGCTCGCGATATCAGGGCATATGTTGGTGTATGTAGCACACACCAAAGAACGATGGTGGAGGTTTTTGCCCAGCAAGGCGGTTATTCTGGCTACCGCGGGAACACAGGTGGTGGCGACTCTATTTGCGCTGGTGGGCATTTTTATGCCGGCAATTCCCGTCATATGGATTGTGGTGGTGTGGGTGTGGGCGTTTGGATGGATGCAAATTTCAGAACTCGCTAAAATGTTTCATAAGAAATACATCCGTCCGAGACTGGGATAGACCCGAAGCGGGAATTTTCATTTTTCAGTTTTCAATGATCAATGAATTTTTAAATTTTAAAATTGATTAATTGTAAAATTGATTGCCCGGAGGGTCCGCCCTGTTCGACAGGGCGGAAAAATTGTAAATTGAAAATTGATAATTACATTCATATGTCTTTATTCATCTCCGAACTTCTTCCTAATCCTACCGGCAAAGATACGGCGGGGGAATGGATTGAGCTATGCAATACCGATACTGCGCCAGCGTCTCTTGTTGGAAAAAAGTTGTCCGATGCATCGGGAAAGACGTATGCATTTGGCGACGAATCTTTGGCGCCCCATGCTTGTACTGCATATCCTTATACTCAAACGAAAATAACGTTAAATAATAGCGGTGATACTATTGTGCTTGCCGATGCGCAGGGTGCTCCTATTGATACGATGCAGTATGCCGAATCGATGGGCGACGATATTGCCGTGGCGCGAGATCAGGCAATGCATACGGTACTTACCAGCAACCCAACGCCGGGAAAAGAAAATATTATTGTTGCTCCTGTGCCCAATACCAGAAACACCACAGGGGGTTGGGATGTCGGATATAACACACAGACAACGTACGAAACTGCGACAACAAGCGATGATGCGGCCAATGATCAGTCGACACTATCAGATACATCCATTGCTGATGTTATGGGTGCCGGAGCGCTCATTGCATTGTGCGCGACAATATCTTTCTGGTATTTTTTTAAGAAATTAAAGAATACACCTTCCTCATAATATGACCTCCCGTCGCCTATACACCATTCTCATTATTGCCGTTTTGACGACGGTATTTTTATATGGACTACACAGCATCGCTGATTTTGATACGGGATATCATCTGCAAACCGGGCACTACATTGTCACCCATGGTACGGTACCATTGTATGATATTTTTTCTTTACAGGGAGTGGGGATGCGATGGATTGCGCATTACTGGCTTTCGGATGTTTTCTTTTTTCTCGTCTATGCGCTGAGCGGCTATGGAGGGCTCATTGTCTTGGTGGGAGCAATGGCGGCACTGACATGGTGGATGGTCATGCGTACTGCATACCAATACACGGGAAAAAGTTTTCTGGTGCCACTGTTGCTTTTACTCTACACCTATCTCACATACGAATTGTGGGTAGTTCGTCCGCAGATATTTACCTATGCCGCGACTGCGCTGGTGATATATCTTTTGGAGCGATGGCGGCGAACTGAAAACAAAAAAATTCTTGTCGGCGTTATTGCGCTTATGGTGGTGTGGGCAAATCTTCATGCGGGAGTCATTCTCGGTATCGCTATTGTGGGATTGTACGGTATCGCGTATGCGTATCATCGTCGTGCGCAGATACGGGACGCTATTATGCCGCTTGGGTTATTTGTTGCCGCCATTGCAGTGACACTCCTTAATCCGAATGGGTATGCGACGCTATGGTATGGACAGATCATAGAAAATTCCATTCAAACGGTGGGAACATTGGAGTGGAAATCACTTTTGTATTTTCTTCCCGATACCATTGAATCCAAAATATTTTTGGCCCTTATGGTTGTCGTCGCGGCGCATGTGGGGTGGGTTGTTTTCGGGCGCATCCGCCGTACGCGAGCTGTTTCTCAGGAGGATATTGTGTCGTTGGGGTTGTTGGCGGGAGCATGCGCATTGCCGCTTATGTCTATTCGGCATGTGGGGCTGTTTCTTATTATGACATTTCCTCTTTTTGTCATGAGTGTGCAAACACTGTATGCGCATCGCGTATCATTACACGTACGAAAAACTTTTTTGTTGGGGGCCATGGGGCTAGTGGGAATTTTTTGCATTGGGGGACTGGTGCATGTACTGGGATTGCAGGAAATAAATGATCACATGCTTCCGGTGGGTGCCGTGCAGTTTATACAGGATCACCACATTGCCGGTCCGACGTTTAATAATATGGAAATGGGAGGGTATTTGATTTGGACATTGTGGCCTCAACAGAAAGTATTGTTTGACGGCAGAAGCGAGATATATGCCGGTGCGGCGAATGACAACTATGTTTCAATATTTTTAGGATCAGCCGGATGGCAGAAAGCATGGGATGCATATCATCCGAATAATGTATTGTTGGCATATCGGGATACCAATGGTGTTCCTGCGCCGATTGTGGGCAATCTTATCGCGCGCTTGCAGAGCATGGGATATGACCTGGTGTACTGGGACGATGCAGCAGTTCTATTGCTCAAAGACACGCCGGAAAATAAATCTATTATTGATGCATACATGTATCACGACATTGGTCCTTTTATTAATCCCGCTTCTATTCCGGCAGGGGAGGTAAAAAATGCGATGACAGAAGTACACCGCGCCCTTGATGCGGCATCCGATTCCATAGAGGTACAAAACTTTGCGACACTGCTGTTGCAACGCATAAAAAATAATTATCAATGACCAATTTCCAATGATCAATAAATTATTCAGTTTAATAATTTTATAATTTAAAAATTGATTGAAAATTGTAAATTGAAAACTGAAAATTTGCGGTTGCCGCGTTATCCCCACCTTATACCCAAACACGCCTTGTGAAGCTTGACAAGATATAGTCACTCAATTATACTCACCCCCATGGTGCTTTATATACAAAAGATACGCGGGTGAAACGGTGCCGGCTTTATGTTGTCACACCTCATCCGCCGCGCGCGGATTTTTTATGCCACGACAGTCTTTTGAGAAAGTGCTCGTCCTTCAAAAACATAGGGGATTTAAGAAAGCGTCGCTGACTGATCCCATATCAGAACAATTGAGCAATGTAAACTCAATGTAGGTATGCTTTTTGCAGGACATAACACTTCTGTAAAAAGTAGAGAAATGCATTTTCATCCTGCGTATGAACAATACAAAAGGATATGATCAAAAAATGAGCGTTTACTCAAGGGCGTATGGTGGATGCCTTGACACTGCATGGCGATGAAGGACGTAGCGTAGCTGCGAAAAGTCTCGGGGAGGTGCGTAGCAACCTGTGATCCGGGAATATCCGAATGGGGCAACCCAGTTGCGTAAACCGCAACTATCTCAACACATAAGATGTTGAGGAGCGAACCCGCTGAAGTGAAACATCCCAGTAAGCGGAGGAAAATAGAACGAATGTTATTCCCCTAGTAGCGGCGAGCGAAAAGGGAATGAGCCCAAACCTAGACGCATCTCACCAAGGTAAGATGCTTGGGAATTATCAATTTCCAATTTCCAATTTTCAATCAATTTTCTAATTTTAAAATTTCTAAATTTATTGATCATTGATAATTGATCATTGAACATTTTCTAAGCACCTCGCTTTCGTGAGGTGCGACTGGGGGTTGTAAGATATGTGCGCTTCTTTATATTTCGCCAAGTACTTGGCATCTCAAGTATTGGGCGATGTATGAAGTTAAGGAAGAGTTACAAATTATTTTGCTAGCAGAACCTTGTGGAACCGAGGACCGTAGAGGGCGAACGTCCCGTATGCGAAAGCAAAATAACTCTTTAGCATGTAATCTTGAGTACCTCGAAAAATGAATGTTTCGAGGGAATCATCCCGCACTATCGGGAAAGGCTAAATACGTGCAGTGATCGATAGTGAACAAGTACCGTGAGGGAAAGGTGAAAAGCAGGCCGGCGAGGCCGATGAAATAGAACCTGAAACCATATGCCTACAAGGAACGGGAGCTCTAACTCCGATTTATCGGAGGGAGTGACCGTGTGCCTATTGAAGAATGAGCCAACGAGTTTTTGTGTATCGCTGTCTAAGTTCCACGGAACGGAGGCAAAGCGAAAGCGAGTCTTAAAAGGGCGAAATAAAAAGCGGTACGCATAAGACCCGAAGCCAGGTGAGCTTGCCATGAGCAGGGTGAAGTCTCGAGAAATCGAGATGGAGGCCCGAACCGGTTGGTTGTGCAAAACCTTCGGATGACTTGTGGTAGGGAGTGAAAAGCTAATCGAACCTGGTAATAGCTGGTTCTCTCCGAAATAGTTTTAGGACTAGCGTCCCGGAAAAACGCTACAGGGGTAGAGCGACTGGTAGAGAAGTAAAGGGGGAAACCTCGCCTTCTCTGTCAAACTCCGAATACTGTAGTGAACGCCGGGGCAGTCAGAATGTGGGGGCTAAGCTCCATGTTCGCGAGGGGAAGAGCCCAGACCGTCAATTAAGGTCCCTAAATCTATGCTCAGTGTAAAAAGTAGTGATTTGCCTCAGACAGGTAGGAGGTTGGCTTAGAGGTAGCCATCCTTTAAAGAGTGTGTAACAACCCACTACTAGATGGCAGGTTGCGCTGAAAATTTACCGGGGCTAAGCATAGTACCGAAATTACGGATTTCCTTTATTATTTATAATAAAGGGAGTGGTAGGAGAGCATTCCGTATGCGCTGAAGCCGGACCCGTGAGGGCCTGTGGAGCGTACGGAAGGGAGAATGTTGGTATGAGTAACCGCAATCCCGATGAGAATTCGGGACCCCGAAAATCCAAGGTTTCCTCCGCAATGGAAGTCAGCGGAGGGTTAGGCGGTCCTAAGGCAATGGCGAAAGCCGCAGCTGATGGACAGCAGGTTAATATTCCTGCCCGCCTGTACGGTCCGATGGAGGGACGATGTGTAGTATATAGAGTGTCTCAGTGGTTTGGCATCCTTAACTGAGGATCTCCGGTAGGCAAATCCGCCGGGGTGCTTTTAATGGCAAATCTAAGGAAAGAGGTGATGTCCGCCTTTGGCGGGTAAAGTTTATAAAGCACACATCCAAGAAAATCTTCTAAGGATAACCGTATAGGCTCCGTACCGTAAACCGACACTGGTGGGTGAGGCGAGAAGCCTCAGGGGAACGAGTGAGTCATCCTCAAGGAACTCGGCAAAAAAGCGACTGTAACTTAGGAATAAAGTCTGCCCTGAGCAATCAGGGCCGCAGCGAAAGTATCTCTGGCGACTGTTTACTAAAAACACAGCTCCCTGCAAACTCGTAAGAGGAAGTATAGGGGGTGACACCTGACCGATGCGAGAAGGTTAACGGTGGAGGTGTATGCATCTCACCAAGGCGAGATGCTTGGGAAATTTTTAATTTCCAATTTTGTAATTTTTAAATAAATCTTAATTTTTAATGTTTTAAACATTATGATTTTGAATTTATTTACAAAATTCAAAAATTAAAAATTATAAAATTATCTTGAGCACCCAGCTTTTGTGAGGTGTATATGCTTACTGCCCGAAGCCCTCGTCAATGTCAGCGGTAACTATAACCGTTCTAAGGTAGCGCATTTCCTTTCCGGGTAAGTTCCGGAGCGCACGAATGGTGTAACGACTGGAGAACTGTCTCGAGGATGAGCTCGGTGAAAATGCGATTCCCGTGAAGACGCGGGGTACCTGCAGCGGGACGAAAAGACCCCAGGAGCTTTACTGCAGCTTGATATTGGTAGTAGAGTTTGTATGCGTAGCATAGTGAGGAGGCTTTGAAGTTTGTCTTTCGGGGCAGATGGAGCCGACAGTGAAATACTCATCTTGCGAATTTTACTCTCTAACCTTGCGGGCAAAAACCGTAGGGGACAGTGTCTGGTGGGCAGTTTTAATGGGGCGTTATCCTCCTAAAAAGTAACGGAGGAGTTTAAAGGTCAACTTAGTCCGGATGGAAATCGGACTGAAAGTGTAAAGGCAGAAGTTGGCTTAACGGCAAGACGTACGTGTCGCGCCGATGCGAAAGCAGAACTTAGTGACCCGACGGTAATGTTAAACACTTTTTTTAAAAGAGTTTGACTCTTCATAGGAAGGCCGGAGACAACGGATAAAAGCTACCCTGGGGATAACAGGCTGGTGAGGTCCAAGAGTCCATATCGACGACCTCGCTCGGCACCTCGATGTCGGCTCACCCTAGCGCGGGGCTGGAGAAGGTCCCAAGCGTTTGGCTGTTCGCCAATTAAAAGGGTACGCGAGCTGGGTTTAGACCGTTCAGATGCCAAATATATAGTTTGGCAGATGGACAGTCTAAATCCCATGAGGCGTTATTCTAAATTATTTCAAATTTCAAATCTTTTCGTTTCAAACTAGATTAAATATAACCAATAGATCACGGCGGTCATACGTAGAAATATGTATGTATCAAGATAGCTTATTTCGGAGAATTCCCACCCGCAGATGCGGAGGAGGACCCCGAGGGAAACCTGACTATGCAGTGCATGGAATTTTTAATTTTAAATTTTGTAATTTTTATTGAATTTTTAATGTTTTAATTTTAAATTTTAAAATTGATTCATTTATAAGTTGATTGCCCTATAGGGGTCCGCTCATAGCGGAAAAATTGGAAATTGTAAATTGAAAATTATCACTTTTGAAAGTGATAAAGGTGCCCGTAGAGACTACACGCTATCCATCCGATTCAATAAGCAGGAGTGTATCCTGATCTTGTCGAAGGATGATGTTATAGTCCAATGCGCATCGTAATATGCGGAATCATGCGTGAGACAGGTTGGTCTCTATCTGCTGCAGGCGTTGACACTTGAGGGAAGTTGGCCCTAGTACGAGAGGACCGGGCTGAACGAACCTCTGGTCTACCAGCTTTGGTACCAACTGAAGCGCTGGGTAGCTATGTTCGGAAGGGATAAGCGCTGAAAGCATCTAAGCACGAAGCCCCTCCCAAGATAAGGTGTCTTAGGACCCTGGAAGATGACCAGGTTGATAGGCTCTCGGTGTACGCACAGTAATGTGTTTAGCCAAGGAGTACTAATAGTCCATTTGAACGCTCTTTTTTGAGCAGGTATCATGTGTTTCTCTACTTTTTAAAGAAGTGTTATTGAGTGTATACAGTGTGCTTAATTGTTTTGATATTATATAGTGTACGAAGCAAACGAAAGATAAAAAAATACTTTCATTTGCCGGTGTTTTACCCAAACGTGTCCCACCTCTTCCCATTCCGAACAGAGCAGTGAAAGCGTTTGGGCCTGATGATACTCCCTCGGGGGGAAAGTAAGGTATGCCGGTAATTGAAAGTATTTTTTTATTGAGCTTCCACAAAAGAAATTTTTGTTTGAAGGAGAATTATAAAAAAGCCCCACAATTTTTGTGGGGTGTTGAAAGAAAGTTTATTGTTCACGGATATCACTGATTTTTTGCTCTCCGTATGTTTCCAAGAGTTTCAAATGGATGTTTTCCCACTCCTTAAACGCCTTAGAAATAGACATATCCCGAGAACAGAAAGTGAAAATACAGAGTAACTCTCCACTGGTTGAATATCCATCAATAGTAATCCATTTAACTGCAAAATTGAAGCTATCACTGATAATAACTCTGCTGATTCCTGGAGTTTTTGTAAACTCATTGATAGAATTTGTGTGCGGGGTCCTAAAGTGTCTATGTAAAGTACTCTTTAGGATAGAAAATCTTTCCTTTCCCATTCTATTAACCTCATTGTTTATTTACTCATTTTAATATTCAATATTTATTGATATTAGTCAATTACTTATATATCTTCACAATTTCTTTTCCAAAAGGGATTTTTTTTGTATAATGAGGCATACTAATTATCAATTTACGATTTACAATTTTCAGCAGATTCCTTTGCTAGGAATATAATCGAATTGTAAAATGTAAAATGTAAATTATTCTTATGCGATTAGCAAAGCAGATAGTATATGGAACAGTGTTCCTCATCATTCTCGCGCTCATTGGCTACGGGTTGGTGAGGCTGTTGTATAATCCCGCGCCGTCGTGTTTTGACAATGTCCAAAATCAGGGCGAAACGGGCGTGGATTGCGGTGGGCCGTGTATCCCGTGCGCCATTAAAAGTCTTCAGCCAATCCAGGTGCAATCTCAAAAAGCATTTAAGGCGTCCGATGGCACTGGTGTTGCTGTAGAAATTTATAACCCTAATCCTGATTGGGGAGCGCAGTCATTTGATTATACCATCACCCTTAAGGATCAATTTGGTCATGCGTTGCAAACAGAATCAGGAAAGTCCTTTATATACCCGGGGGAACTCAAATATATTATTGAGCCATATATTAAACAGGACGTTAGTACGGTCACCTCAGTTGCAACGCAAATCACCAACCCTCAGTGGATCTCGGGGACTGTCTTTTCAAAACCAAATATTGATGCACAAGGTATTCGTACCGACAAGGATACGCAAGTCTATGTGAGTGGAAATGTGGTCAATCAATCAGAGTTTCCTTTTGCCTCCGTTGTTGTTGATGCGTTAGTATATAATCGTGATGGAGTATTAATAGCGGCGTCAAAAACAACCATTGATGCTATTAAACAATTTAATTCGTCGCCATTTAAAATATCATTTGCACCGGAACTTTCTATATACCAGCCGCAAATCGCACCCAGTATTACCTTTAGCCGTACGTTTCAATTTGGTGACACGGGTAGTGATGTGAGTAGTTTGCAGGGTATCTTACGGGAATATGGGCTCATGACTACCGATCCGACTGGCTATTTTGATGATGCGACACGCCAGGCGCTCACACAGTTCCAACAACAGCATGGCATTGCGGCCTCCGGAGCATTTGATACATCCACGATGCAATACGTGCAAAATCTTATCACCTCACAAACCCCTCAGCAGAATCAGCAAACAAAGGACACTAGTGTAGATCCTGTCCGCACGCGGGTATTTGTGGAAGCAGAGCACTAAACTCATTTTCGATTCCCGACATCGAAATTCGCGAGTGGTATGAAAAAAAGAGATGGTAGAATTCTCCGCCCCTTTCTTAAAGAAATTTGAGAAAGGGGCTTTTTTATTGTACAATTGTCATATAGTTCGTTACTTGATTACTGATTACTGATTACTGATTACTATCTTTCGACTAACTATTATGCATTCCGACTTCCTCAAACCATACGACCATCTGCAAGAAAAAGACGTATACTCTTCCTGGGAAAAATCGGGCTATTTTTCACCAGAAAAGTTACAGACCTTAAAATCTAAATCCCCAAAGAAACCTTCTTCCATTGGAAATTGGAAATTGGAAATTGATAATTTTTGTATAGTCATGCCTCCCGCAAACGCCAATGGTTCCCTGCATGTGGGGCATGCGGTGATGGTGGCAGTAGAAGACCTTATGGTCCGTTACTGGCGGATGAGAGGTAAAAAAACATTGTGGCTGCCGGGTGCCGACCATGCCGGTTTTGAAACACAGGTAGTTTTTGAAAAGAAATTAGAAAAAGAAGGCACCAGCCGTTTTGAAATACTCCAAAAGGAACATGGCCGGCAGGAACTCTATAAGCGTATTTGGGATTTTACGCAAGAAAATAAATCGCACATGGAGCATCAGGTACGGCAGTTGGGGGCGTCGTGTGATTGGACGCGCGAAACATTTACGCTTGATCCGGCGGTGGTGAGCACGGTGTATGACACATTCAAAAAACTGTATGATGATGGGTTGGTGTACCGCGCCACGCGCATCGTCAATTGGTGTACCAAACACCAAACATCGCTTTCCGATTTGGAGGTTGCCTGGGAACAGCGCACCGACAAGTTGTATCTGGTGCAATACAAGCGTGCTGATGGACACGGACATATCACGGTGGCAACCACGCGCCCCGAAACAATTCCGGGCGACGTGGCAATTGCCGTGCATCCGGACGATAAGCGATTTGCATCGTGGGTAGGAATGCAGGTTATAAATCCGATTACAGGCAATGCAATGCCGGTTATTGCCGATAAGGCGGTTGATAAGGATTTTGGCACCGGGGCCTTAAAAATTACACCTGCCCATGACCCGGTTGATTTTGAAGTGGGACAGCGGCACAAGCTGGAAGCTATAAAAACGATTGATTTTAACGGCAGATTCAACATGCTTGCCGGTCCATTCGCGGGCATGAAAGTTGCTGAAGCACGGGAGGAGGCGGTAAAAATACTTGAAAAGAATGGCGCGCTTGAGCGCATGGAAGAGTATACGCACCAGGTGGGGGTTTGTTACAAATGCAAAAACACCATTGAGCCCATGATTTTACCGCAATGGTTTATTGACCTAACCAGTCCCGCAGCAAAGAAAAAAATAGTACAGCCGGCAATCAATGCGGTAAAGAAAGGAACGATAAAAATATTTCCCGCATTTCAGGAAAAGATATTTTTTCATTGGATGAATAATATCCGCGATTGGAATATTTCCCGGCAAATCGTGTGGGGGATACCAATTCCGGCTTGGTTTCGGAAAACCAAAGCCGGAATAATTTCCAATGATCAGTTTCCAATTTCCAATAAAGATGCAAAAGAAGAGGTTTATATTGGAAAAGAAAAGCCCAAAGGAGATGGGTGGATTCAGGAGACTGATGTGTTTGATACGTGGTTTTCATCGGGGCAGTGGCCATTTGCCACACTATTAGCTCAAGATGCCGCTCATTCAAAATTCGAAACTCAAAATTCGAAATTAAAGAGAAGCGATTTTAAGGAATTTTATCCGACAAGCGTTATGGAAACGGGATATGATATACTCTTTTTCTGGGTGGCGCGCATGATCATGCTGGGGCTGTATCGCACCGGCACGGTACCATTTAAAACCGTATATCTGCACGGCTTGGTGCGGGACAAGGATAAGCAGAAGATGTCCAAATCGAAGGGCAATGTCGTCGATCCGCTGGGCGTAGTGGAGCAATACGGCGCCGATGCGCTGCGCATGGCGCTCATTGTGGGTAATTCCGCAGGACAGGACGTGGCATACGACGAAGACAAAGTTCGCGGGTATCGGAATTTTTCAAACAAGCTGTGGAACATCGCCCGGTTTGTCATATCGCATGCCGAGAAAGAGAGGGATGTAGAAAAAGTGACACTCACGCCCGAAGACAAAAAACTGCTCCTGCAATGTGCAGTAGTTAAAAAGAAAGTGGCCGTGAATATAGAAAAGTACCGATTTTCTCAGGCTGCCGAAGAGGCATATCATTACGTATGGCACACTTTTGCTGATAAAATTATTGAAAGCAAAAAAGAAATTTTAAATAAAGAAGCTCCATCCATCACCGACGTTAAAAAACAGGTATCAGCCCGCCGAGCGCTCTATGAATTGCTTGTGCAATCAATTAGTATGTTGCACCCGTTTATGCCGTTTGTGACGGAGGGCATTTACCAGCGGCTTCCGGCAAAAGACAAAGATTTTTTGATGATTGAAGAGTGGTAGCAGTATTACCCTATAACCACCGAATAGGTGGTTGTGTTTTTTAAGTGAAAGGAATATGGTAAATGTCTGAATTGCTCTCACTATAATTACATATACATAATATATAGGAGGTTTTTATGTTAGATGATTTATTTGAGGAAGTTTTTGGATATCAGGGGAATGATTTGTCTGACGACAAAAAGTTTAATGTTCTTGAAAAAAGAGCATATGAACTAGGGGATGGTGAGTTGATCCACCGCTTGAGCGATATAAAGAACTCAGATCGTATTTCTCTGTCTTTGAAGACAGGCGTGGACTTTGAGGATTCCATGTTTTTTTCACGCTCTTTTATATGAACGTTTTGCCGGCTACAAGCCGGCATTTTTATGCATTGCCTCGCATATATGGCTGTGATATGATGTATGTACTGATATAAGATTCTATATGAAATCAAATTCTTTTGAAAAACAGAAAGGGGAAGATGGACAAGGGGAAGAAAAAAACAATGCTCAAAAAAGCGTTGAATTAAGCGGTCTTGAGGTTACGCCACAAGGCAGAATTCAGAACGTTGACCATTTTTTCCTTCATTATGTTCATGAGGACGAGAAAGCTATTAGAGAAAGCAAGGAATGGAAAGAGGCAGTACAAGATCTTTTGGATAGAAAACTTAGCGATGTGAATATTGAGATGGATGAAGGGGTTCGTGCGGCAATCATGGATCCGGAAGGGTATAAGAGAGAATTCGCGAATTATTGGGATGGTAAAAAAGCGGAAGAAGTTTTGGATATCACGGAGGGAGAAAGGAGCCGCTACGAGGCGGTGTATGCATCTCTTTCAACCGCGCAGGAGGGGATTGAAAGAGAGTTATTAAATGAGACAAAAACAAACGATGGTGCCGCCGATAAAATAATTGAAGCGGAATTTGTAAAGGCATTGCGGCTTGTACAAATGGCTAAAAAAAATATTCTTGAAATAGAGGAGTTTTTGGATAATAAAAAAAATGAAATTCTTTTTAGCGGTACATTTGGAACAGGGGAATTAGAACATGAAGGCAATTAAAAGGCTTGGGGCGCTTACGGGCAAAAAAATATTACTTGTCGGTTTGGGGCGATTGGGAGGGGGTGTGGCAGCCGCCCGTTTTTTTGCCAGTCGTGGCGCCCAGTTGACCGTTACTGATCAGCTTTCTGTTGATAATCTTGCTGTATCACTGCGCACATTGAAAAAATATCGCATCATCTACACATTAGGCAGGCATGATAAAAAAGATTTTGTAGGCAAGGATATGATTGTGTTTAACCAAGCGGTGTCCGCCACAAGCCCATGGGTTTCCTACGCCCGCAGGCATTGCAAGGAAGTGTATAACGATCTCACGTTCTTTCTTTCATGGCTATCGAATTATCCCGGCGTAGCATATGTTGGTGTGACGGGAACGCGTGGTAAAACCACGGTAACCACATGGATTGGGCATTTATTAAAGCCATCCATTGTTGGAGGGAACATGCCTCATAATGGACTCTATACCATTATAGAAAAAATCGAAAAAAATAACTTATTCTCACGTTCTCAAGAACATAAGAATAAGAAAAAGTGCGTTCAAAAACCTATTGTTTTGGAACTGTCGTCATTTCAGCTTGAGTATGTATTGGGTGCAGCTAAAGCTCCACACGTAGCGGTAATCACTAACCTTTCGCAAGATCATTTAAACAGGCATGGAACCATGGAAGAGTATGCTCGCGTTAAAGGCCTCATATTTAAAAATCAAAAATCATCCGATGTTTTAGTGCTTAATGCCGATACTGCGTACGTGAAAAACTTTCTTGCTATGAAACCGCGGGGAAAAGTTATTTTCTTTTCGCTCAAACAACTTCCCGCATCATCCGATGGGTTGTATGCACACAAAGGACGTATATATAACAAGGAAGGGAATGTTAAAACATTCATTGCTCCCATGCCATACATCGCGGAACATGATCAACGGAATTTTCTTGCTACAATCGCCGCGGTACATGCATATGGTGCACCATGGGATGCTGTGTTGCGTCGCGCACGTACCCTGCCCACCATTCCATTTCGGCAACAAGTAGTATATCAAGATAAAAAGGTGACTATTATCAATGATTCTGCCGCAACGAGTCCCGAGGGGGCTATTGCCGCCCTGCGGGCGTTGGCATCACATGCCCGTAGTCTTGCATTCATATGCGGGGGGACCGATAAACAGCTGGATATGATGCCGCTTGCTTATGAACTCAAAAAAATACTCCCTATTAAAAACCTATTTCTTTTGGAGGGAAGTGCAACCAAAAAACTTTTTGTTGATATGAAGCGTGTGGGCTATGGCAAAAAGACTCAGCCTGCAATATATGACAATCTTGAGGATATTATTACCGCCATCAAAAAACATAAAAAATTTACGCATATAATACTTTCTCCGGGAGCCGCAAGCTTTGAAAAATTTAAAAATGAATTTGATCGGGGTAGAAAGTTTAATGCCTTCATAAAGGCTCAGTGGGGATAGATAAATAAATAGTGGATCGGTGTACGGGGATGCATTGTCAGCCGTGAATATGATAGTATGTGCATATGAGTTGGATATTTGCGGTCGTCCTGGGCTTTATTCCGGGGCTCATATGGCTCTTTTTCTTTCTTCGGGAGGATATTCACCCAGAGCCAAGAAAAATGCTTGGATTAGCATTTTTATTTGGTGGTATTTCGTCTATTGCGGCACTTATTATTGAGGCGGCGGCTGCGCCGATGCTCAATAACACGCTCATTACACTACCTCATATTATCAATAGTAATATCAGTGAATATCTTGGGTTTGCCATCGTAGAAGAGGTGGTAAAATTTTTCTTTATCTATCTTCTGGTTCGCAAGAGTCCTTATTTTGACGAACCGATTGATGCGATGATTTATTTAATCACGGGCGCTCTTGGATTTGCTACCGTGGAAAATGTACTCATTGCACTTTCGGGCGGCGGCACACAGATTTTTGGCACTCTATTGAGTCGTTTTATCGGTGCAACACTTCTCCATGCGCTCACTGCCGGACTTATCGGACACTTTTGGGCGCGGGGAATTAAATTCAAAATGGAAGGCCGTTTTGTGTTTGGGGGATTAGTTATGGCGTCGCTATTTCATGCAACGTTCAATATTCTCGTGGTCCAATTTAGTGATATTCTCATTTACCCCACGGTCTTTTTAGGACTTATCGGATTTTTTGTTTTGTATGATTTTCAAGACTTACGAAAAATAGAAGAAATAGAAGAAAAGGCAAAAGAACAACAAACGACTCCCTACGTTAGAGAGGATGTGGTATGAGGTCTTTTTGCCTTGCTTTTTATTTTTTTTAAAAAGAGGTATACTAATAAAAATAACAAACACGTATGAACGGAGATAATAAAGATTTTTTTGAACAACTTGCAGGAATACGTTCGGACTCCATGGGGGGTGAATCAGCTCCTCTTGAAGCTGATTTAGTTCGTGCAAACAAAGTCGCCCCAGTCGATGAAGACGAGGAAGAGGCGCTCGTTGAAACTAATAAAGGAGCGGGTGATACGGAGTTTGACGATGCCGAAGGTCATTTGACTGTTGATGTGTATCAAACGGCAGAAAATATTGTTATTGAATCAACGATTGCTGGCGTCGGACCTGACGACATTGATGTGGCAATCACCGCAGAATCGGTTATTATCAAGGGCAAGCGAGAGCGCAAAGAGCGTGTACGTAAGAGTGATTTTTTGCATGAAGAATGCTTTTGGGGCAAGTTCTCCCGCTCCATTATTTTGCCGCAAGAAATTGATCCCGATAATGCTCAGGCATCACTTAAAAACGGTGTATTAAAAATTGTACTCCCTAAAATTCATCGCAGTCAGGGCAAAAAGATTAAGGTGAAATTAGACTAATACAGTTATAAAGTTGAAAGTTATAAAGAAAAAACGGCTTGAAATAAGGCCGTTTTTGTATTGACATATATTTCTATTCATGATATAATACATCAACATAGTCAAGGTGATTATGGAGTACATAATAATTTAATATTTGGAGGTATGCGATGAAAAATCGTAAGCTATCAGTGCATGTAGAACATGAGCTTTTATTAAAGCTTGAATCTGCTGGTTTAAATGATGACTTGGCACAAAGAATCATTGAGTCGAAAGGAAACAAAATTGCAAAGCAGATGATTGGAATTATCTTACCAGAATCGGCCACAGATGAACGCTTTGAATTTGTAAAAGAGTTCAAATTCACTGTTCCGACTGATTATGACCATGCGACACAGCTGGCAACATTTGCCAAAGCACATAAAAAAGGATTTTATTACTACAACGACGATATTACCGATACCAATTTTGCCAAAGCGACCAATAAACTGGTTCCCGGCAAAACATATACGGTAAAAATCTTCGGCATTAAACAAACATTTCAGTCACAGGACGGCTTGGATCTCATTGCTTCACAGAAAGGGATCCTTGCCGGTGCACAGGGTGCAAGCTTAGTATATCAACTTGCAAAAGACGAACTCCCCAAAGGCAAATGGTATATATCATTTGATGAAAAGAATGCCCTTTGGGTCGACTCCGATGGCTTCCACCGCGTTCCGTACGTGGGTCGCAGCTCGGACGGCGGTTTCGGGTTCTACCTCGGCTACTTCGGGAATGAGTGGGGTTCTGATGACTGTGTCTTGTGTTTCTGCGACTCTGAGTAGTACTTTGGATCTTTGGTTCTTAACGATTGCGCTAAGACCCTTAGATCCTTTTAGCCCTTGCAAAGCAAGGGCTAAATTTTATATAGTGACTATGGATAGTAGATGAGATCATGCGGCTACTTCCTGCCTGCCGGCAGGCAGGGCTTCATGACGTCGAATTCTCGTAAAAGATTCTTGTCAGTAGTTCGTCGGATTGTTCGCTTGTAGCGGGTATATCTTACGGGCGTGCACATCCTTTATACGAAAAAATCACAGAGTCGGTGCGATATATGAGGGAGTACATAAAACTCCGCAAACTATTCAAGAAGTGACCGGCGTTACTTCTGGTGTCAGGGAACATACATCGTACGCTAATGGCACGGCACTCCGATGGCAACCACCGCGTTCCGAACGTGAATCACAACTCGGACGGCGACTTCAAGTTCAACCTCGGCAACTTCGAGAATGAGTGGAATTCTGATAACTGTGTCTTGTGTTTCTGCTACTCGTCTGATTTCTCCCGTTTATTGAGCGGGAGTTTTATTTTCTATCTGTCGCTTCCATCCTCCTAACATACGTCCTACTTCATCAAGTGATAACATGAGCACGCCGTAATGTTTGTTGTCTAAAATTTCATGTTCCCATGCGATTTGCAAAAGAAATTTCAATAAATCGCTGTTGGCGATAGACGAGGAGACAAAAGATAGTTTTTCAAGCTTATTTGAAGCGAAACTTGTACGAAATAGGTGTTCAAGAAATACTAAAAACACATCATCAATTCGTATCCCTATGGTGTATCGATCAATTCGCTTTACATGTATAAGTATCTCATGCCACACTTTGTAGGTGTTTTTTGCCTTCATAAGCACAAGCGGTGCTTGTGCGGGGGGGGGGAGTAAAATTTTCATATGTTTAATCAAAAGTATATAAACACTATAACCATAGAAAATATTCTTGCAACATGGAAGCAGTTTTTGCGCGGGAAAAAACAAAGAAAAGATGTGATGTTATTTCAAAGTAGATTGACTGAAAATATATCAGAGTTATTTTTTGAACTACGCAATCAAACGTATGTGCATGGTTCGTATGTGGCGTTTAATGTTTCAGATCCGAAACCGCGCATAATTCATAAAGCTTTGGTGCGAGATAGAGTTATTCATCATCTCATATACAAGACGTTGTATTCCTATTTTGACGAACGCTTCATTCACGATTCATATTCATGCAGAAAAGAAAAAGGCACACATCGTGCGCTTGATCGGTTTAACACATTCGCTCGTAAAGTGTCTCAAAATTACACACGCACGTGTTATGTACTTAAATGTGATATACGAAAGTTTTTTGCGAACATAGACCACGGGGTACTTATACAAATTTTGCAAAGACACATTGCGGACGAGGATATGCTTTGGCTGGTTGGGCGAGTAATACAGAGTTTTTATTCTGGCGCAGAAGGGTGGGTCTGCCACTTGGTAACCTTACCTCACAATTGCTTGTCAATGTATATATGCATGAATTCGATATGTATATAAAGCAAGGACTGCGAGCAAAATATTATATCCGTTATGCAGATGATTTTGTAATACTTTCTGATAGCAAGACACATCTTGAGGATCTGCTTATAAAAATAGATCTATTTCTTAATCAAGAACTTCATCTTTCTTTACACAAAGATAAAACATATATTAAAACATATGCGTCCGGTATTGATTTTCTCGGATGGATACATTTTCCTCGGTATAGGCAACTACGCACCAGTACCAAGCGACGGATTATAGAAAACATGAGATGGTATCCAAAACCGGAAACAATAAATTCATATAGTGGACTTTTGGGGCATGGAAATACATATAAAGTGCGAAAACAAATAGGACTATGATGTATGTGTGGTAAGATTTATATTACTTTCTACTCTCTTTTATATAAAGCTTGGGAATAGTGTAATGGTATGTAGGAATATGGTGCAGTGATATCTTACTCTAAATGTATTCTTTCTCGAAATAACTTCACGTAGGCGGCTAAATACGGATATTCCGAAAGCGTCGGATTGGTGGCGATGAGTTTAAACGCTTCATCGCGGGCCGATTGGACAAAGAGGGGATTCTGCATTGCCTGCATAGCAAGGTCGGGAAGCCCCGTCTGCTCGCTTCCCAAAAATTGCCCCGGGCCACGGAATTTTAAATCCTTTTCTGCTAATTCAAATCCGTTTTTAGCCGTGATGAGTGCTTTAAGGCGCGCTTGGGTAGTTGCCGCCCGGCTGTCGGTCAAAAGGAAACAATATGATTGGTGCTCGCCCCGGCCCACACGACCACGGAATTGGTACAGCTGTGCCAAGCCGAATTTTTCGGCACCTTCGATCATCATAATCGTTGCATTGGGCACATCCACACCCACTTCAATAACAGACGTGGACACCAGTATATCAATGTCGCCATCTTTGAATTTTTTCATGATGGCGTTCTTTTCCTGTGCTTTCAGTTGCCCGTGCAACATGCCAACGCGCAGGTCAGGAAATATTTTTTTGGAAAGTTTGTCATATTCGGTCTCCACATTCTTTGCATCAAGCCATAACGCGGACTTACGCTGACTTGACCCTCCTCCGCGTAAAGCTCCGGAAGGGTATGACGCGGAACCACGCAGACCGGAGTCGGCGTATGTCGGCGTGCTGTCTGCGTCTGTCTGCGCATCCGATGGTTCTATGCGCGGGCACACCACATAAATCTGCCTGCCTTCCTGGACGTGTTGGCGGATGAATGCGTATGCATCGGGGCGTTGGGCGGGGGGTACGATTTTAGTCACGATAGGCTTTCTATCCTTGGGAAGCTCATTGATAAGCGAAAGTTCCAAATCGCCAAAAACGGTGAGTGCCAACGTGCGGGGTATGGGGGTGGCGCTCATGCTCAGAAAATGAGGACTTAACGCGGACGTACGCTGACTTGACGCAGACATTTGCTGACGGGCAGTATCATATACAATTCGTTTTATTTCTGCAGTGGTATTTGAAAAGTTAATGAGTAGAGCAAGTTTATAAGGAGATCCTTTTAGATATGTCCATATTTGTCTTTCTTCTGTTTTACCTACATAAGGGAGAGCTTTCAGCTCCACAATAATCTTATTTTCAACAATGAAGTCGGGCCTGTATATTCCTATTTTTTTAGTTCCATATATCACATCTATAGCCTTTTCTTTTTGGAAAGAAATATTTTTATTTTTAAACTCTTCTTCCAATGCTTTTTGATATAGCAGTTCCTTATGCCCTAGCCCAAGGTTTTTTCTTACGGCAAAAGCTGCTTCTCGTATTGTGTATGTAATATCTTCATAAAGAAGCTTGTTATTTTCTGCGTCAGTCTGCGTCTCAGTCTGCGATTGTCCGCGTTCAGAGAGCAGGGCTCTCTGATGGACCCCAAAGCGATGCTGTTCATCAATGACTACCAATCCCACATCCTTGAACGCGATGCTTTTTTGTATGACGGCGTGAGTGCCGATAATGATGTGTACCTTGCCGGCAGCAATGTATTCGGCAAGTTCTTTCTTTTGTATGTCGCTTTCCAGCCCATCACCAAAAAATATGGCGGTATGTGATGCGGTCAACAACGCCACGCCATCTGAAAAATTTTTAAAGAATTGTTTGAATGTGCGGTAATGTTGGAGCGCGAGTACTTCGGTGGGAGCCATGAATACCGCTTGTTTTTTGTGTGAGGCAACAACAAGTCCTGCGATCGCGGCAACAATGGTTTTTCCTGATCCGACATCTCCCTGCAGGAGTCGGTTGGTGGCATGATTTTTTGCCAGATCTTCTAAAATTTCATAGAGCGCTTTTTTTTGCGCGAGAGTAAGGTCAAATGGCAGGCAGGAGAAATACTCCTTAATTTGTTGGGGGGTGTATGTGCATGCGGAGGCGGGTTGATGGGCGAATTGGTCCTTTTCGCGCGCGTTGATAAGCTGTAGCAAAAACAGGTCTTGGAATGCGAACCGGTCCCGAGCGTGCGCCGCCTCTGCAAGCGTTTCGGGGTAGTGGATCATGCGGAATGCGTCGGCGATGAGGGGGAAGTTATGGCTTTCAATGATGTTGGCTGGAAGGAATTCTTCTATGTCCGCGGCATAATCCATGACTTTATCAAGGACAAATCGAATGCCTTTGGAGGTAATGCCTTTGGTTTCGGGATATATGGGCACGATGCGGGCGGTATGTTTGGGGGCGTAGTGCTCGTGGGAAATGATTTCAAATTCGGGGTTGGAAAGATATAGTTTTTTGCCGTTGTGGGATACTTTGCCGGCGAGGTTGACGCCCATACCTTCCTTGAAGGTGTTTAATAAATAGCGTTGATTGAACCAGGTTGCCTGTATTTTTCCCGTTTCATCGGTGATGGTAATGGTAATGACCAGCAGATGCCGGCGGAATGTTTTGGATACCGATATCTTTTCGATGAGCCCATACACCGTTGCCACCTCGCCTTCCTCGACATCGGCGATGTTTTTAATCTGCGAAAAATCCTGGTAGCGGAATGGCAGGTGGTACAAAATATCTTTGACTGTCACAATGTTGAGCTTGGCGAGTTTTTCGGTAAATCGGGGTCCGATACCCTTGATATCCGAGAGTGGTGTTGCCAGAGAAAGTTGCATAAAGATACATCAGTATATCATGTACAAAAATTGACACGAAACGCCATCTACGGTAGCCTCTATATAGAAAATTCAAATAACTATTTATAAACTCTTTGAGTAGGAGGTACTCATGAAACAGCAAGACGTGGAGAAAACTAACAATGATCCATTGAAGAAGAATTCTTTTGTCGGGTTAGACAAGGATCAGCTTTCTGCAGCTGATTCTCGAAAGGGCAAAGAACTAGTGGGACCTGGAGACAATGATCATTGTCGCAAGCTCGATGATGGCGGAGAGTTTTACATTGGCAAGACTCCGCCTATACAATTTTTCCAAGACCAGCATGGAACTGGTCCGTCGGGAGTTTTTAGTAAATGATTTTTTCTGAGCCGCGTTAGCGGCTCTTTTCTTTACTTAATAACTGTTTTGTGGTAGAAGAAAGGCAGAATAACATTGAAAAATAAATATAAAATATATAAAAAAGAAAGGAATGGTGCTGTATGGAACAGTATCTTGATGCGTTGGTGGATGTTCTAGACACAGGATGGGACAGGATGACGCGAGCGACGCTTGATGGGGAATATGTTCCCGCCCGGACAAAGTTCGGAAGAGAAATGCGGTTTGATTTGAGTAATGGAAAATTTCCCATTGTTACCACAAAAGCCGTTTCATTTCGTATGATTGCGCTTGAACTTGCCGGTTTTATTGCGGCAACACGGGATGTGCATGATTTTGATGATGTGCACGTTCCTATATGGGATGCGAACGTATCGGCCCCTTGGTGGGAAAAATTCAAAAAATTTGAAGGGGATACAGGAAGGATTTATGGCGTTGAGTGGAGAAATTTTCCATCCCCATGGTCAAAGTCGGGAGAAGTGGATCAGCTTGCATGGATTCTGCGCATGCTTAAGGAAAATCCGAATGAGCGGCGCATGGTTATGACCGCTTGGAATCCTGCAAGTGTGCAGGAAAGCAAGGTATGCTTGCCACCGTGTCATGTCCTCGTTCATTTTGATATTATTGATGGCAAACTTTGTTTGTTTATGTACCAGCGGAGTGCTGATATGCTTTTGGGGGTGCCGTATAACATCAGCAGTTATGCACTTTTGGCGGCATTAGTTGCTCATCTGCTTGGATATCCGTTGGGCGAGTTTATCCATTATCTGGGAGACTATCACATTTATCATAATCATTTTGAGAGTGTGAGAGAGCAGCTTAAGCGCAAACCAATGGAACTACCAACGCTTTGGATTAATCCGGCAATCAAAAATATAGACGATTTTCGTCTGGATAAAATGATTGTGCGTATTAAAACCGAAGACGATTTTTTGAGCGGCAAACGAAAGCCACAGGAAGTTATTGATGATTACGTGAAGCTTATTGATTACAAACATCACCCCAAGCTTCCCGGCGATCAGCGTATGGCAGTTTAATTATGACAAAGCAGAGGTTTCTGCTTTGGACCCCCGTTTACGGGGGTTTTTTAATGCGCTATGCTATGACATATGGCCGTCCCATCAAAAAAATTCGTCAATCCGCGGTTTGCCCGAAAGGGGGAATATGAGCGGGTGATACGGGAAATCATCGCCCAAGGGCATTGCCCGTTTTGCCCCGAAAATTTCATATACCACAAATATCCGATACTTAAGAAAAAAGGTGGGTGGGTTATTACTCGTTCCAGCTGGCCATATAAAAATGCCCAACATCATTTTTTAATCATTGGAAAAAAACATAAGGAAAACTTCAAAGATCTTACCGCGCAGGATTTCAATGAGGTGAAAGATTTGGTCCGTTGGGCAACGCATGAGTTTTCTCTGAAAGGGGGAGCGTTGACGCTTCGTTTTGGTGATACAGATTATACCGGTTCTACCGTTGCGCATCTGCACTTTCATCTTATCGTGCCTATTCTTAAAAAAGGAAAATCTTTGCCAGTGATGTTTCCTATAGGGTAGTTTATATTTTTATAAGGAATAAAAAATTCCCCTGCACCAGAATGATGCAGGGGATGTTTATTGTACGAGAATAATTTCTATGCCCGCACTCTTGAGGACGGTTTCGCCGTCCAAAGAGGCATGCCCCGTGGCATAGAAAAGTTTTTTGATGCCGCTTGCCGCGATGAGCTTGGCGCACACTGGGCAGGGGAAGGTAGTCACATACAGAGATAATCCTTCCAGCGACATGCCGTGGCGTGCGGCGGCGGCAATAATTGCTTGTTCTGCGTGAATTGCGGATGTAAGATATCCGTCCTTTCCAGCCTCGATAAAGTCACGCGGATCCCCATTCATATAAGGGATATATTCATGGGGGACGTGGGTGTTGTGTGTTTTAAGGAATGTTGTTTCCTTTGGAAAGGAGGGATTGATAACTATTGCTCCAACTCTTCTCCACCAGTCGGATGATTTATGAGCTTCGTGTGTGGCGGTATCCATCATCATCTGATCATAAGAATCTATCGATATGCGGTCATAGTGTACATCTGATTGACTATACACTAATGAACTATCCCACTGAAGAAAATCGGAGTCAAAGGTGACGCTCTGTGCCGCCCTAAGATATTGTGCCGCAAATGCAGAGCACACTTCGTTCGAAAGAGTGATAACATCCTTTCCGGCAAATGTTTGAGGATTGCTCTCCCCGCTGAATATCTCAATGGAAGAGAATGGGGGAATGGTGACGGTATGGTTTAAAAAATCCCATACCGTAGAAGCGTGTATACACCGAATTTCTTTATAGGGAGATATTTTTGCAACAATGTCGTCTCCGATGAGATATATTGCATCAACGGTACTCCTGTATTTCTCCAATAGATCAATATATCCTTTATGGATAACGGGTACATACAGAACAAGTATGGGTTTCATCGCTTACCTCCTTTTGATATTTTGTTGGCAAGATCAGTGATTTTTTTACCGAAGTCGGAAATTTCACTGATAATGGGAAATAGTTCTCCCTTGAGCATTCCCTGCACAATGTCTGAAGATGATGTGCTTTCCGCTTGGCGGGGGAGTACCTTTATTTCCGAACAGAACTCTCTAATATGTTCAAGTTGCTCTTCGGGATAACTGTCTTCAACAGCGATAAACATGTCGGGACGGAGCAGTTTTATGAGTTTGTACTGCCACTGCCCCTGGGCATTCAGATCTTCTACAAGCGTTATGTAGTCGACGAACCCCAAGTACGTGAGCATTTCCATGCGTTCTTCCTGCGGAACGATGGGGCGGTACTGCCCTTTGTAGAGCTTTATTGCCGCGTCGCTATCAACGCCGACAATAAGGATGTCGCCGTGCTTGCTGGCCTCTAATAGGTATCGGGTATGCCCTATGTGGAGCAAGTCCCAACTGCCTATAGTTACCACAATTTTATGCCCCAATGTCCGCTGGGCATCGATGACTTTGTTAAGGATAGCATAGTCCTTAACAATCTTTTTTTCGAGGTTTTTTCTGTCATTATTCATGGCAGCCCTCCTTTCCTTTTATTGTTTTTATTATTTATTTATTTTCTATTTCAATTATCTTCCTATACATAAGCACGAAATGTATGTTTGGTCAATGATGTTAGCGTGATTGCTTTTGGGGGGCTTTTTTGATATGGTGTCTGCTGTCTAGCGGTTATGTGATTATTTTTATTATCGAGTGGATAATACATAACATGTACTGGTGGTGTGCAACGTATATGCGCTCGTCGTTCAACGGATAGGACACAAGATTGCGGATCTTGTAATAGGGGTTCGATTCCCTTCGAGCGCACTTGTAGAAAAAACTGTCTCCGTAGTTTAACGGATAGAATATCTCCCTCCGAAGGAGACGGTACAGGTTCAATTCCTGTCGGGGACACAAAAACAAGAATTCCTGTTGGAGCTATATAATAAAAATCACCCGCAAAGGAGTGATTTTTTTGTGTCATAAAAAAAGCATCTTAGATGCCAATCATTTTTGAAAGGACATCAATCAATGATGGTTCCATTTTTTTCTGCACAATCTTTTTTTCAATAAGAATGCTTTGTATTTTTGAGCGATCGGCGCGATGGATGCGAATTCGTAGAATAGGGCGTAGTTTTTCTCGGAAAAGAAGAAAAAGTTCTATGTCATCAGGGGCAAATTCATACAAATCAAATGCGGCAAAATGAGAGTATTCGTACACTGATTCGTAATCACCAAAAATAATTTTTTCATCAGTGAGTGTGAAAGTGTATACATGTGCTTGCTGTGAAGATAAAAATAAAACAGTACCTGTGGCGAGGATAACAAAGACACCAAAGAGAAAATCTTTTTGCCATATGGCAAAAAGTAACAGGAAAACCATACTCACAAAGAGTGTGGTATAAAAGACTCCTGTGCGTTCTCGTTCGGTGTGTCGAGAGATGTTCCAGGTAAGAAGAACGCGATCAGTATCGTGTTCCGGTAGTGCCGGTGATGATGAGTTAAGTGCTGGCTGATCCATAGAATGGTAGTATACCGCGTCAGCGTGACGAAAGCTATATTTGATCAAGAGGTGTTGTTCCCAAGAGTTCCAATCCCGTGGCCAGTACGTGTGCCGCTTTTCTGAGTACATAGAGGCGCGCCGCTTTTCGTCCGGCATTATCATCGCTTAACACGGGAGTTACTTCATAAAAGGCATTTATTTTATTGGCAAGCAAGAAGAGATAGTCAGTGAGTTGATGCGCCGATGAGGTGTCCATGCATACCGTGAGCGCATCATCAAATTGCAAGATGATTTTTATCATATCCCAATCGCGTTCATCAAGACTGTTGGGCCGTCCTCGTACGATTCGGGTTGTTTTTTTAAGAATACGCGCAAGACGAGCGTAGGTATACTGCACGTAAGAAAAACTATTACCTCCCAAGGATAACATTCGCTGGGGATCAAAAATGATATCGGATGTGCGATTATCTTTGAGGAGATTGTATTTGAGTGATCCAATACCCACCGTGGTGGCGATGCGTTCTTTTTTCTGGGCGGCGATGTGTTGTTGTTTTTCACTAACAACAGCTCGAGCGGCGGCGATAACTTGGTCAATGAGATCTTGCGCTGATACAATGCGTCCTTCGCGAGTCGCAAATTTTTTTCCCGTGGTGTCCAAAACAGCGCCAAAGCCGACGTGTTCCAGGGGGATGTCGGTAATGTGGAGGAGGGTATTGAGAGCAAAAAGTTGTTTAAAATGGAGTTGTTGTTCGTTGCCGACTACATAGAGTATTTTTATGGGATGCTCTTTTTTAATGCGGTAGGACAAACTGACTATGTCACGTGTCATGTAGAGGGTGGCGCCGTCAGATTTGGCGATGAGCGCTGGGGGAAGTCCCTCCTGTTGGAGGGGGATAATCCATGCCCCTTCGCTTTGTTGCGCAATGCCTTCGGCTTGGAGTTTTTCCAGAAATGGAGCCAGGAGTGGTTCGTAAAAACTTTCACCAACTATGTGGGTAAATGAAATATTAAGAAGTGCGTATGTTTTTTTAAATTCATCAAGTGATACCGTTACAATCCATTTCCATAATGCTCTGTTTTGAACATCTCCCATTTCTAATTTTTTAAACTCTTCTCGAGCGGCATCTTCAAGAGAGGGGTCTTCTTTTACTTTATCATGAAAAAGAATATACAGCGTGAGGAGTTCGGCAATCGGATTTTTTTCAACTATGTCCTTGTGGCCCCATCGTTTGTAGGCGACGAGTAATTTTCCAAATTGCGTTCCCCAATCTCCCAAATGATTCCATGCAATAACCGTGTAGCCTTGGTGAGTATAGAGACGCGAAAGAAAATCGCCCAAGATAGTGGCACGCAAATGTCCCACATGCATTGGTTTGGCTACGTTAGGGGATGAGAATTCGATAATAACTCGTTTGGATTTAATGGGTCGCTGGGCCACTATTTGCATACGGGAGAGTGTGGTGTAGAGGAATGAGGGGGTAAGAAAAAAATTTAAAAACCCGCCACCGGCAATCTCAACCCGTTCCAGTGCCGGATCATTTTTTTCTCGAATAGTTTGGGCCAGGAGTTGGGCGAGTTCGGAAGGATGTTCTTTGACAATACGGGCGAGAGCAAATGCCGCATTTGATGAGTAATCTCCAAATGAGGCAATTTGTTTAGCCTCTACTTCAAAAGAAAGTGAGTCACTGTCAGTAATATATTGAGGAAAGCGTGCAATACACAGTGTGTGCATGGCGTCGTGCATGATTGTATACAAATAGGATTTTGGAGAGACGTACGTATGTTTCATGGGAGGTAATATACGTACGATAACGCATTTTTAAACCATACGCAATGCGGTTTTTGCTATGCACAGGTGAGTGTAAGAAGTATGGTATACTTACATATTATAGAAGATTAAAGGTCGAATTCCCTAAGTAGTAGACATATATATACTATGAATAAATTAAGCGGGTTCGATTGGACAGCATTTGTCCTTGTTATTATTGGAGGATTAAACTGGGGCTTAGTGGGTATCTTTAACTTCAATCTTGTGGGAGCACTATTTGGCGATATGTCCATTATCTCGAGCATTATTTATATCCTTGTAGGACTTTCTGCATTGTATTTGATTTTTGTTGCTGGCAGTTTAGGTAAGCAATCAGGAGGAAAGTCAGCAGCATAGTAATTTGGGCGAAAGGTGAGGATAATTATTGTGTATGATCCTCTCTTAAGAATTTTTTACAGTCGCGCCAAGAAACCCCTCTTTCACGTTTTGTGAAAGAGGGGTTTTATGTGTGCGTGCAGCACACATACACATATGTACACATAAGAGAGATTGAAGATTTCCCTGCTCCCCTTTCCGTCCCGATCGGGACGGAAAGGGGAGCAGGTATGATATACTTATTTTTATGAATGCTACTGCCTTAAGTGTTACTAGGCTCAATACTACTGTATTTCGCCGCATGGTATATGGCTATTTTAAAAAGCACGGCAGAGATTTGCCGTGGCGGTATCAGGTAACGCCGTATCGGGTATTGGTATCAGAAATTATGTTGCAACAGACACAGGTGGATCGAGTCATTCCTGCATTCAAACGATTTATAAAAACATTTCCCACTATCCGCTCGCTTGCCGATGCTTCTTTGCGCGACGTGCTTGCCGCATGGCAGGGGTTAGGATACAACCGCCGCGCGCGATTTTTACACGAAACGGCGCAGCGCATGGTAAAAGAATATCACGGTCGCGTGCCGGCAGATCCCATAGTATTAGAAACGTTTCCCGGCATCGGCAAAAATACAGCCGCTTCCATTTGTGCGTTTGCCTTTGATGCACCGGTGATATTTATTGAAACTAATATTAGAAGTGTCTACATTAAATATTTTTTTTCGGGTATGGCATCAGTTCGTGATGAGGATATTTTAAATATCGTGGCGCACACGATGGATCGGAAACATCCGCGCCAGTGGTACAGCGCACTCATGGATTTTGGGTCCGACCTCAAAAAGCGTGAGTCAAACCCGAGTAGAAAAAGTGCTCATTATGTACGTCAAAAGCCATTCAAGGGATCTGTGCGCGAAACACGGGGAGCAATCATGCGCGCATTACTCGCACATCCGCAGGGTATGACGGCAAAGGCTTTATTGGGGCAGGAGCATGTTTCTGGGGCGCACCTCAAGGATGTTCTTGTTGCCCTGAATAAGGAGGGGGTTATTACCAATAAAAAAACCTCCGCCGGGAAAAAATTCTTTATTGCGTGAGTGCCTGATGTGCATGCTATGAAAGTTATGCACCTTCAGAATATCGTGGCATGATACAATAAAACTACATTACGTTATGGTTACGCAACAACTCGTTGAGTATATACAAAATCAATTGCGGTCGGGACAAAATCCGGAATCTATTAAACAAATTTTACGTGGGCATGGATGGGGCGAAGATGATATTGGCGAAGCATTCTTCCAGGCATCAGGAGCATCAAGTCAGTCTCCCATAGCCAGTCCGGGCAATCAGCCCGTACGGCAGGATTTTGCGTTTGATGCGCAGGCACATGTGGCGGTATCGGGCACGGGTGATTGGTTTTCAGGAAAAAAGAAATTAATAAGCATTATAGCCAGTGTCGTGGTCCTTTTGGGCGGGGGAGGATATGCCGCTTATTCATATGTTACCTCATCTCCCCAAGCACTGTTACAAAAAATGTTTGAAACATTGCCCACGGTGCAGACGGTGCAGGGAACTGCATCTATCAGTGCCGCGTGGAAAGATGCATCCGCTCCGCTTTCTTTAACATCTCTTATGGCGCCCTCCGGCCAGCGGCAGGCTGTTGCTCATGAGGCGACTAACACGCTTGAGCTTGATGTGACATCTTTTATAAATCTTATACAGACACAAACAAATCAATTTGTGTTTTCTGCGTCAACGACGTATGCCGGCGGGTATACCAACGGAACGCCGGTACATGTGGGGATTGATCTGGGCGGATCTGAAAATTTATTTTATGCAAAATTAAGCGGCCTAAGAGAAACGTTGACAGCATTAATTCCGGTTCCCCTTGATGTCAGTTTTTTGGACAATCAGTGGATCAAGGTGGACACAACGCAAGCGGCGGCGCAGGCAAAAGACATGGGGCTCACCAATGCCACATCATCAGGGCCCACATTTTTTCAAAAACTTTCAACGCCAGACGTGCGGGCAAAAGTCATCGCCATTCTTAAAAATTCAAAAGCGATACAGAGCATGACTAAGGTGGGGGATGAGTCCATTGATGGTGTCCCCACCGCGCATATTGCCTTAGTTATAAACGGTCCCGAGTTTCTTAAAACGGTCCAGGACTTAGCCGTTCTTGCTGGTGTTTCAACATCCACCCCAGTTGATCCTAATGGTCCCTTGCAAGCGCTTGATATTTGGATCGGCACCAGCGATTATTTGCCCCACAAGGTGGTGGCCACGCTGAATGCGAATGCCATTATGCATACCAACGCAAATGGTACATCTGCGACACAGTTTTCTTTCCTGACTGTCGGCCTTTCGCGCCTTTCGTATAACGTGCCGTTTTCATTTACGCCTCCTCAAAATTCCATCACCGTAGAAGATGCGGCGGCTAATTTATTTGGTCAGTTGTTTGGGGCCGCGTTCCAAGGGCAGACTCAGGCACCAGTCTCTCCCAGCCCCAGGGCCTCCAAAAAATAAAAATTATCTCTTCCGATTCCCGACATCGAAAGAAAATATATATATAATCATGTCAACTATGCACAATATTATTTTTTTGTGTCCTTTCGATGTCGGGAATCGAAAATGGGGATTATCGGAATATGATGCTTGCAAAAACACTGTCGGCAAGCTGTTGCTGTTGTGCGTAGAGAATAAAATCGGGAGCGGTTTGATAATTTGATTCAATGCTTTCGTCGATGTGTGTCCATGCGGCCATAAGTGTGGATGAGGCATTGATGGGTGTGTACGCATAGGTGGCGCCTTCGCCTTCGGCCCCCATGCTAAAGGTGAATCCATCGTGTCCGCCGATGGTTGTCGGGGTAACACCGCCGTATAAGCTTTGAGCCTTTTGTTGTAACGCATCATAGGGCAGGGAAATGGGCATGAATATGATGGTCATATTTTGCGTGGTTGCCGTGCAATGCTGGGGGAGCCCTGAAAGCCCGCAGTGTTTGACTGGTGATGAGTGTGTTAATACCATTGCCTGATGCATGACGTCGCCTCCTTCGGCGGGATCATGAATTTGTTGTAGGGAGCGGGTAAAAATGTTGGAAGGATACGTGACCGAAAATCCTGAGGGGGAGGTGTATATGGTGCCGTATGTTTGCAGAAATGCTGCAAACGGCATGGGGTTGCAGTAGTCGTTATCCTGCGTGCAACCGATTTGCATGAATTCATAAAAAGGCATCGGGTCACCGTTGATGGCAAATATAACGCGCTTGATGGTGGAAAATTGTTTGAGTGTTGCCTGTGTCTGAGAAAAGAATTCACCACTGCCGCATGAGGAACTTACATTGGGAATAATTTTTCTAATGTCGCTTAGATCAACGTATGCCGTGCCGTTCTGTATGGAGATATTTTGCAATATGGTTGCTGTTTTGGTTGAAAAGGGAGATGTGTATCCTGCCTGTTTTTCTTCGGCAGTGGGACCGTTGAAGAGTTCATTGAGAGCCGCTTGGGCGACGCCTTTGGTGGGGGTTATGGTTCGTGATACGGGAACGACAGAGTTGCAGTCGGCAGTTGAGGTAGCAAAGTACACGGAAATAGTTTGTGGAGCAGGAGACGAGCTAGGGGTTAACGATGGAGGAGGAAGTATGGGGGATTGGTTTTGCTTGGTGGATGTGATAAACAGAATGCCTGCGGCAACAAGAAACAGAGCCAAAACAGTGAGGGTGACTGCAAGCGATGAAAATGCGTGGTTATTTTTATATGTATAACGCATATGCATGGTACGTGTATATAAGTATATAACGATTGATTTTGAGGAACAAAACACGTATGATGGGGGGCAGGATGATAGGAATCATAATTATCAATTTCCAATGATCAAATAATTTATTGAAAATTGAAAACTGTAAATTGTAAATTCAATTTACGAAGTAAATTGGAGAGGTGGCTGAGTCCTGCCTGCCGGCAGGCAGGGGTTGAAAGCGGCATGTATGTATATGTTTTAAAAAGTGAAAAAGACGGAGATTTATACATCGGCAAAACGAATGATTTAAAAAGAAGATTAGCCGAACACAATGCTGGGCACACTCCATCAATAAGGTCGCGGATTCCTTTTGTACTCCTAGAGTATGTTGAGTGCCGGTCTGAACAAGAGGCGTACATACTTGAGAAAGAATTTAAAAAAGGTTATAAACGTGAAGAGCTGAAGAAAAAGTACCATATATAATAAAACATGGAGAGGTGGCTGAGTGGTTGAAAGCGGCATCCTGCTAAGATGTCGATCGGGAAACCGGTCCGAGGGTTCGAATCCCTCCCTCTCCGCGCGTATAAAATACCCCGCTGTAAGGCGGGGTTATTTTATGCACGAAGAGGGAAAGAGCCGACTGCTCGGTTTTTGTAAGGATTCGAACGACGCCTGCCTGCCGGTAGGCAGGGAGCATGTACTTGCTAACAAGTAAGCGCGCGAGGCGGTGGCTAAAAAAACTTTTGTGAGGACAAAAGTTTAGTTGAGGCCGAACTCTTTTTTTTCCTCTCCGCAAATTATGTAGTTAGCCAAAATCCCTCTTCGTAAATTTGGTATTTTGTGGTATAACA
>JAJXYJ010000012.1 GCA_021780615.1 bacterium
ACCCCCTCCATCATCAGCAGTAGTTTTATGGTAAAAAATTATCTCAATTTTTACGATCGTAAAAATTGAGATAATTTTATTTTCCTTACTATGGGAATAAAAAAATACCGCCGGCAATGATTGCTTGGGCGGTTTTCTAAATTATGCGTCCCACTTGCTACTCCTCGTCGACATGGGGACAAAAATGCACAACAGTCCAATAAGGATAATAATTATCAAATGAATATTGATAATTATTCCCATATTAAACAAAAAAACTGGTATCCCTCGTGAAAAAGCAGTATCGGTGATAACGATATAGGCGATACAAGCGGCAGAAATAACCGCAACAATGAACAGAACATATCTCTTAATAAGCATACGTCCTCCTCAGCATAATCGCCGACAAAAAGTTATGGAAGTCCATTATCTTACCTTTCTTTTTGATAGTGTACAAATATGATAATACCGTGACTGTACAATAAAAAAATATACTTGTCAATTAACCATTTTCTGTATAATAATAGGCGCTGGACTCGCATCTCTGCCAAGAATATATCCAAAAGCAAACACAAAAAGTGCAATACAGAACACAAGCAAAAATAATATGATGTCTTTTTTATGCATTTGAATGTATGCGCGTAATCTTTGTATGGATAGCGTAATCATATATCACTAAAAATGCATAAATGATTCCCATTTTTCATAGAGCGCCGCCGTTGCCAACAAATCCCCCGCATTGTAGCGAGCAATATCTGCAACACGACCAGAGGCAAACAACTCCCCCACCTCATCGCCGGTAACGCCTTCTTCTTTGGGACTCTTAATATCAAAAGCCTTGCTCCACATATGCAAACTAAATTTTCTGCGTGAGGCCCCATAAAATGTCAGCTGATCTAAAAGATCTATATGTTTTGCCTGCATGGGCTGACTGTTTACATATCGATTCGCAAGAAGATCTTTGGAAGGACGGATGCCATGGACCGCCGAGCGCACCACAAGGTACGGCACATCAAATCCCCTCCCGTTAAAGGAAATAAAATAATTATAATGCTCAACAGACGCCCAAAATTTTTGCAATATGTCTTTTTCTGATCCGCTTTCAAGGGTAATGTCCGCCTCAGTAATCGAAGCAATGTTTTGAGGTATGAGGGCATCGTGCCCCTGTTGCACAAACACACACCCCTTCTTGGTATCAGGATTTAAAATACCAATAGCGACAATTTCCCCGGTTAATGGATAGAATCCCAAATGCTCCTTTATTTCCTCCTTTTCTTCGTCATCTGCCGCATATTGAAGCATATATTCCTGAGACATTTCATCCAGCTGAGAAAAATCTTTACCGATGGTTTCAATATCAAAAACGAGCTTATGTTCTGTTGACATATGGACCCAGTATACTATATACTATGCCTTGATAACAGTGGCTTAGAACCTACGTATCCCTTATCCCTTTCTTAAACTATGGCACATACAAAGCAATTAGGATCAACAAAGCTAGGACGCGATTCTCGGGCAAAACGCCTTGGAGTAAAACGCCAGCACAGTCAAGTCGTGAAAGCCGGCGAGATTTTGATACGCCAACGCGGTACACAATACTTGGCAGGAGATAATGTCAGACAAGGAGCTGATGACACCCTCTACGCCGCCATCCCCGGTGCCGTTCATTTTAAACAGGTTAAAAAAACACTCTTTAACGGCAAGGCGCGGTATGCAACGCAAGTAAATGTTTCTGCTGTTCGTCTCGCACAAAAAGAAGAAGCGGTACAGTAAAAAACGTTTAACCATTTTTTAAAATGATCCAAAAAACCTGCATACTGCAGGTTTTTTATTACAAAGAAAATAAAAAATGGTGCAAGCGTTACCTGTCTTTTTTTATCTCTATGGTAATGCCCACCTCACGGACATCCATTCCCCTGCCAAGACGCATAACAATATTTTTAACTCCAAGTTCCTTTATAGGTTTTACATCCATATGCACATCCTGCTCTTCAAAAATAGGATTAACCCCCTTTAAAAAAGCAACGACACTCTGCACGATTACCTCCTGGTGAAGTGATGTAAATAAACTCCCATCATCCCCCGCCTTAAGAGAAAATATAAATATATGATCTCGCAACGGTGATATTACGGTATGAATAGCGTTACTACGCTCCTGTTTTATGTGCACTTCACGCTCTTGGCGCTGGTGTGCGGCGGCAACAATATCAGGAGTTGCTATGCGCGCCTTTTTTTTGGGAAAGAGGGCATTTTTAGCATAACCATCAGATACATCCACCACATCCCCTTTTTTCCCCAAAGAGGGTATATGTTCAAGCAAAAGAACTTTCATATAACATGCAATTAGTTTCCACTGGAATTTTGTTGCAATACCTGTACCGCCCGCTGTACCCACGCATCAATGTCGTTACCATATGTCGGCGTGGTACTTGCAGTACTCGTATCAACAGTGAGAGCAATATCAGGCATAATGCCATTTTTATCTATCATATGCCCGTCGGGTGTCAACCAATGTGCGATAGTAATTTTAACCATAGAACCGTCATTAAGAGGCATAACCTCCTGCACGGTTCCTTTACCAAAACTTTTTTCTCCAATAACAGTAGCTCCATCACTTTCTTTAAGCGCCCCAGTCAAAATTTCTGACGCAGACGCTGATCCACGGTTAATAATCACGACCACTGGCATGCCGGCAAAAAGAGCAGGGCCACTGGAAAGATATTTTTGTGTTTTAGTCGGATCTTGAAACTGTTCTTGAACAATAAGTTTTCCTTTGGGTACAAACCATCCACTGATACTGGTGGCGGCATCAAGATACCCTCCCGGATTGTTACGCAAATCAATAATCATTCCTTGTGCATGCGCCGCAAGCGCTTGCATTGCCGCCTGTTGGAATAGCGAAGCCGATTGTTCATAAAAGTTATACAACTTTACGTAGGCAATTTTCCCCTGCGGATCCTGCTTTCCGGCGTTATTAAGAAATTCCAAATCAAGAGTAGGAACTTGTATAGTAGCGCGAATAATAGTGACAGTATGAGGAGTCTTTTCTCCCTGATGTAATATAACTAATGTCACCGGCGTTCCTACCGGACCCCTGATTTCATTGACGGCTTCCTCAACGCTCAGCTCCGCCGTACTGGTCGCCCCTATCTTTAAAATCTGATCTCCCGCTAAAATACCCGCGCTTTCTGCAGGAGTCCCTTTAAGCGGCGCAATGACGATAATTTGGTTGTTTGCATCAGTTCCTATTTCCGCACCAATGCCTCCAAACTGCCCGCTGATTTCTTGAGTAAAATCTTTTGCTTCCTGTGGAGGGAAAAATACGGTGTATGGATCCCCAATCGAACTCACCATGCCACTAATAGCACCGTTCACAAGACTTTGGTTATCCTGGACTTTGTTTTTAAAAACCGAATTCTGCTTTAAAAGATTCCACACATCCCAGAACGTCCCAAAATTAGCAGTAGAAGGGCTCGTCGGATTACTCACTCCCTCGACAACAATATGACGCGTCTGCTGAAATCCGTTGGAAAAGCCGATATAATACGCCACACCAACAACAGCCACGACGCCCACAAGAGCGCTCACAATCGCTACATGCTTCCATACGCGATGTCTGTCCTTCACCCATGGTATATTCATGGAAAATAGTATATCACAAGCCTATGCGCAAATCTACGCTCCCCTTGCCACATGTGCCGTTCCATTGTACCATGCACATACCCATATGATAGACCGGGAAGCATATTTCAAAGAGCTTGCCGAGCGCACCAAGACAAGCCATATATACCGCAAATATCAAGCGACCGGAGTGGCGCTTGCCGAGTTATTACAGGACAAAAAGCATACCGCGCTCTACATCAAACTGGCTAAACAAGCAAATAACGAGGAATTAATACGCATAGCCAAAACCATCACCGAAAAGAAAGATATTTCCAACTATGGAGCCTACTTCATGAAAGTTATTCAACAAGAAAAAATCATCTCTCTTCACCCCCATGGAAAAACAGACAAATGATTCCACAACTACTATATGGACCATCGCCTCAAAGAAACATGAGGATTTTTTGCGCACCCGCGTTGCCGGCTTTAATAAAGAGCAACACGATAAAAAATATATAGAACAAACAACTAAACACATGCGACAGCTCATGGTACAACATCGGGGCATCGGGCTTTCGGCAAATCAAATAGGTCTCCCCTTACGATTATTTATATGCCAATTGCCAACCAGTGACGGATCGGGGTATCAAGGAAAATTCTATGTTGTTATCAATCCCATACTTGAATCATTCTCAGAAAAAAAGGTTATTGATCAAGAAGGGTGCTTAAGTATCCCCGGAATCTATGGCGATGTAGAGCGGTATGAAAAAATCATGATGACCGGCATGGACAAAAATTATCGCCCTATGCGTATCAAAGCAAGCGGCCTTTTGGCGCGCATCATGCAACATGAACTTGACCACCTCAACGGCACCCTCTTCACAGACAAGGCAAAAAACATTATTCAGGCAGAAGAAGAAAAAGGAGGGAGGGGATGAGAAGAAGATAAAATGTCTAATTTCTAATGACTAAATAAATATAACATTCATAGTCATTGGACATTAGATATTAGTCATTATACACCTATGTTCATTTTTTTTGGTTCTCCACGGTTTGCAGAAATTATTTTAGAAAAGCTCATCGAAAGCGGCCACACACCGGCAGCGGTAGTGTGCAACCCGGACAAACCTTACGGCAGAAAAAAGACCATGACTCCCCCGCCAGTAAAACTTCTTGCTCAAAAGCATCATATTCCCGTATTCCAGTTTGAAAAAATATCACAAACCAATGCAGTAGATTTACCGCCGGCAGAATTTGCTATTGTCGCGGCATACGCGCACATCATTCCTCAATATGTCTTGGACATGTTTCCTAAAGGGGTTATCGGCGTACACCCTTCGCTTTTACCACTCTATCGCGGTGCATCGCCTATCCAATCAGTTCTTTTGGACGGTATTTCCCACACCGGGGTTTCACTCTATCGCATGGATGAAAAAATGGATCATGGACCAATTCTTGCCCAAAAAGAAGTATCTGTTGATGAAAACGATGGATATATATCACTTGAAGAAAAACTCGCTCACGTTGCCGGAATTATGCTTGGAGAACTATTGCCGACATATAACAAAGAAACGACAAAGGAATATCAGCAAAATCATACCAAAGCCACCTTCACCAAAAAATTCACCACAGAAGACGGCCGCGTTGATGTAGTAAAAGATGATCCTGAAACAATATTTCATAAAATAAAAGCACTCTCCCCCGATCCAGGTGTCTTTACCTTCATTGACGGCAAGCGCATCAAACTACTTGAGGTTCAAAAAAATAGTGACGGCACGTATGTCATCACTAAAATTTTGCCAGAAGGAAAGAATGTACAGAAAACAAACCTGCACATTCCGCAAGAATAAATTCTTTGTTTTTAGTGCATTTATTTTTCCATCATCTCTTTAATTGGTTATATACTAATTACTAGTTACCGGTTACTGATTACTAGTTATTATCCCCTACTCCCAATCCAACGTTCCCCCGCTCTTATACTCATTAACGCGCGTTTCAAAGAAATTCTTTTCTTTGCGCAGATCAATCACTTCACTCATCCATGGAAACGGATTGGCGACATTATACACCTTAGACAAACGAATGCGCTCCAAACGCCTATCGGCAATATATTTGATATATTCATAAATATTATCCGCATTGAGCCCCAAAATGCCCGTCGGCAGGCAGTCTTTTGCATATGCGTATTCCAACTCCACGCCTCGCATAATATGTTTGGTTATCTGGCTCGTCAGCTCTGATGTCCACGCCTCGGGGTTTTCATCCACAATGGCGTTGATAAGATCACTGCCAAATGCCAAGTGCACGGATTCATCACGCAAAATAAATTGGAACTGCTCTCCCACGCCCACCATTTTATTTTGTCGCAGAAGCGACAGCATCATGGCAAAGCCGGCATAAAAGAATATCCCTTCCATAATGACATAGTAGCCCACCAAATCATGAATAAACCGTTGGATATTTTCCAAAGAGTCTGTTTTAAATGAATCGTCCAGAATGGATTTGGTCATATCAACCACAAATGCATCTTTTTCTTTGATGCTAGGAATGGTCTGATACATCGCATACACCTCATCCGGATTGAGCCCCAATGTATCACAACAATAAATAAAGGTGTCGGTATGGACTGCCTCTTCATATCCTTGTCGCAACAGATATTGTCGGCATTCCGGATTGGTGATGTGTTTATAAATAGCAAGGACGATGTTGTTTGCCGTCAAACTTTCGGCGGTGGAAAAGAATCCCAGATTCCGCATAATCATGCGTCGTTCGTCCGCACTCAAATCAGTCGGACTTTTCCAGTTTTCGACATCTTTTTGCATATTTACCTCTTCGGGGACCCAGTTGTTGGCAACGCCGGTTTTGTAATGCTGGCGCGCCCACGTATATTTCATGGGAAGGATTTTATTGGGATCTGTTCCAGAAGCATTGAGTATTGTTTTCTTTTCCATAGATAATAGTAGATAACTAATTTTTAAATTTTGTGTATACATTCTACCGTAACGATGCGCAGATACTTCGTTTCACTCAGTATGACAAACAGGCGATGAAAGATTGTTTGACCATTGGAAATTGGAAATTGGTATTTGTAATATTTTGCGGAGCAAAATATTACTGGCATCCTTCACACACATTCTCAGTCACCACAATGCGCGGACGTGAAGGGGTAGTGGAAGCTGCAGGTGCGGAAACAGAAGGAGCCTTAAGAGGTTCAAAATTTTTGTTGATATCAATCGTGCTCTTTTCAATGCCTGATGCGGCGAGCGTGCGCAGGTAATACGTTGTTTTAAGACCCATATTCCATGCCATCATATACACATTGGCTATGAATTTACCCGATTCGCTGGCCGTAAAGATGTTAATAGACTGACTTTGATCAATCCATTTACCCCGGCGTGCGGCATGCATAATAATCCAAGAAGGATCTATTTCAAACGTTTCTTTATAGCGATCTTTGAGATGTTGAGGGATTTCATCAATACGCTGAATATTGCCATCGTAATATTTCAATTTTTCCAACATAACATCATTCCATAATCCCAACTCTTTAAGATCATGTACCAACGCGTCATTAATGACTGTAAACTCTCCACTAAAATTAGACTTCACATATAGATTTTTGTAAATCGGCTCAATAGAAGGAAGGCAACCAGCAATATTGGCAATGGTCGCCGTAGGAGCGATGGCCATACAATTTGAGTTGCGCATACCATGCTGTTTAATATGCTCGCGGACGGGCGTCCAATCTATATGCGACACCATAGAAACATCAGTCGACATCCCCCGCTCCGCCTCCAAAAGCGCAACGGTATCATAGGGCAAAAGACCTCTGTCCCATTTTGATCCTTGATAGCTTTCATACGTACCCTTTTCTTGCGCAAGCTTTGAGGATGTTAAAATGGCATGGTACGAAATAAATTCCATCAGCCGGTCAGAAAGCTCTACTGCCTGCTCGCTATCAAACGACATACCTAGCGCATACAGCGCATCTTGGAAGCCCATGATACCCAAACCGATGGGGCGATGCTTGAGATTAGCGTGTCGCGCCTCGGGCGTGGGATAAAAATTCGGGTCAATGACGTTATCTAACATCCGCACCGCCAAGGCAACCGTTTCCTGCATACGATCCCAGTCAATCATGCCATTGACGATGTGGCGGGAAATATTAACCGATCCCAAATTGCAGACAGCTGTTTCTTCTTTTGAAGTGTTGAGTGTTATTTCAGTACAGAGGTTAGAACTATGCACCACACCCACATGATCCTGCGGCGAGCGGATGTTGCAAGGATCTTTAAAGGTAAACCATGGATGTCCGGTTTCATACAGCATGGTAATCATTTTTTTCATAAGATCTGCCGCCTGCATCACTTTAAACAATTTGATTTTCCCTTCATCAGCCATGCGTTCATATTTCTCGTAGCGCCGTTCAAATTTTTTACCATATAGATTATGCAAGTCAGGAACTTCTTCGGGAGAAAACAATGTCCATCGCCCATCCTGAGCAACTCGCTTCATGAATAAATCAGGAATCCAATGCGCGGTATTAATATCATGCGTACGCCGGCGTTCATCGCCCGTGTTGCGCTTGAGTTCCAAAAAATCTTCGACGTCATAGTGCCATGTTTCCACATACACACAAGTGGCGCCACGTCGCTTGCCGCTACGGTTAATGGCGGCTGTGGTTGAATCCACAATTTTTAAAAATGGTACCAACCCCTGACTGCCCACATTCGTGCTTGCAATGCGCGCACCAGTAGCCCGAATATTAGTCCAGTCATTGCCAACACCCCCCGACCATTTGGCAAGTTGGGCGTTATCGCCAATACATTTAAATATGTGCGACAAGTCGTCTTCAACGGTCGTAATATAGCACGAGCTCATCTGCGGATGTTGTGTGCCGGCATGCAATAGTGTCGGCGTGGAAGGCGTATACCGCAACGCCGAAAGAATATGATAGAAACGTATGGCAACATCTGTTTTATGATCCTCAGCCAAAGAAAGTCCCATCGCCACCCGCATCCAAAAATGTTGGGGTAATTCAAATATTTTTTGATTATGATCGCGCATAAAATAGCGATCATAGAGCGTCTGCATGCCCATGTACTGAAACAACTGATCTTTAGTAGGGTCCAGTACGGCGGCAAGTCGCTGTAGGTCAAACGCACGAAGTTGCTGGTCATAGCGCTTACTTTCTATACCATACTCAATTGCCCCAATAAACGCTTCTCTGTAGCGTACCTCAAATCCCTCTTGAAATTCATTGATGCCCAACACATCTTTATAGACGTCATTGGCCAAAAATCGCGCCGCGCAATACGCATATACCGGATCTTTTTCTATGCGCGCGCGGAGCGCAAAAAGGATAGACCGGTTAATGTCACTGGTGCTCATGCCGTCATACATGGTCAATTCAACTTCCTGTGCAATCTCATCTTCATGAATGACCGCCTGCGAATATTGCGATGCGCATTCATGAATCGCCCTCTCAATCTGCCCTCGATCAAAGTGCACTAATTTTCCCGCGCGGGTACGCACATACAATTCCTTTTTTTGAATACGCTCAAGTGTTTCAAGCTTTTTTTGCTCGCGGCTTCGCGCCCGCTCATTGCGATACAAAATATATGATTTTGCAACATCAAAAAATCCTTGATCAGCCAACGTGCGTTCTACCACATCCTGCACATCCTCAATAGTTGGCACGCGATCATCAAAAGTGCTTTCCAGCAAAGCAATGACTGCGTCAGCGACAGTTTTACTGAACATCACATCATATGAGTCGCGTGTGGCGGCAAATGCTTTTTCTATGGCACGAATTATTTTTTCGGCATCAAAGGCGACGACTGCGCCGCTTCTCTTGGTTATTTTTTCTATCATATATATGTAACATGACGAATAATAATGGGCGCAGGGACGTTATGTATATATCCTTTTCACATTCCCGGCGATATGAAAAGGTTTTTAGTTGGAAGATAAAAAAACTGCGCTTCAGTTGCCACGTCACGCAGTGTTCTGCTTTCATACGGCCTGACGCGGACCTTACGGATGCGGCATGCGACGATCGGACTTCCCGTGTGCGGACATACAATGTGATTAGCTTGGGGTTTTACCGTTGCGCGACAGTGTTGGACTTACACCAAACTTCAGTACGCATGCCTCTATGTAGTTGGATATGTATTATGACACAAAACAATAGCACGGGTGTGCATAAGTTTATTGACACATACCACTATTTAAAGTGAAAAAAACACATTATAAAAAACGCCTGCAATGGCGCTCTTTTTATCCCCTGGTACACCCACATGCTCACGCTCTTGAGAACATGAGCATGTGGGTGTGAGTCTATGTTGAATTTATTTTGCAGAAGGCCATATATTCGCCGCGGAGGGATATATTTTTGAAAGCGGGTGCATTCCACATTCGTGCTTTCGTGCAGGACATACATATCTTCCATACTCAATAAATAAATACGTTGTCTTAAACCAATCTTTTTTGGGAATAATGCGCATCAAATCACGCTCTATGTGTACCGGATCACGCGAGTCGGTCAAATCAAATTTAAGTGCTAAGCGACGTACATGCGTATCCACCGCAATCCCCTCAACAACACCGTATGCATTTCCCAAAACCACATTTGCCGTTTTGCGCGCCACGCCGGGGATGGTAAGCATATCATCCATCCTGCGCGGTATAATGCCGCCGAATTGTTCCTGCACCATGCGCGCGGCGGCAAGTATGTTTTTGGTTTTGTTTTTATAAAATCCGGTCGCAAAAATATCTTTTTCAAACTCGTGCACGGTCTGTTTGCTGGCGGAGGCACGGACATAGTCATTTAATGTTTTATATTTTTTAAAAAGTAATGCTGTCACTTCGTTTACTTTTTTATCCGTGCACTGCGCCGAAAGTTCCACAGCAACTAACAACTCCCAATTGTTGCTATAGTTGAGCATCATGCCTGCATGCGGAAATAATTTTTTGAGCGCTTTTAAAAGTTTTTGCACGCGATCTTTCCGCTCAATTTCTTTTTTAGATAATAAAGGATGTTTCATGGCATTACAGATATTTTTTAAAATAGTTTTTATATACATTGAAAGTATAGAAAAATCCTTCATGAATTGGCTGTGGCAATGCATCAAGCCGAAACCACCCAATGGCATCTATTTTATAGTGTGCAGGCAACTGCTCTTGTATCATGCCACCGCATCCATATTCTTCCTGTATTTTTTTGAGGACATTTTCTTTGATGGTAAGTCCAAACTCCAATTTTCCGGACCCTGGATCCCAATGCTCGCGTTCATCACGGCATGCGATCCCCCGCTTGCCAAACAAAAAATTTCCCTTTCCATCATGACAATAAAAAGGAGTAGTAACACCAATATAATCTTTTCCTATCTCCATATGTTACAAAGTATACTCTCATTTTTTCTTTTAAAAAACTGCCCCTAGGGGCAGTTTTTTAAGACATAACAGAAAAAATATTGCGTCAAAAAAACTTATTCAACAAAGGTCAGCGCCTTTCCCTTTTTATCACCCCGGCCAGTACGACCAATGCGATGCACATAGTCATCATAGGTTGCGGGAAGATCGTAGTTAATAACGTGCGTAATATCAGGCACATCAAGTCCACGCGCAGCCACGTCGGTGGCTACAAGAATTTGAACGTCATTTCGCTTAAACAATGCGAGTGCTCGTTCTCGCTGAGATTGATTTTTATTTCCATGAATGGAACTCGCCTTAAATCCTTTTTCAGTCAGAATTTTTGCCAACTGTTCCACGCCATGTTTTGTTTTTCCAAAAATAAGCACTTTAGAAAACTCCGGCTGAAGAAGTAGCTTGTGAAGCGCATCGAGTTTGCCTCCCCGTCGTTCCACTTTAACCACATCCTGATCAACATTTTTTGAGGTATCGCCAGTTTTAACTGAAATCATCACTGGATCCTTGAGAAAATCTTTAATAAGACCTTCAATGTCCCGAGACATCGTCGCGGAGAAAAAGAGCGTGTGATGGATTGCTGGCAAACGAGATACGATAAATTTCACATCACGAATAAATCCCATATCAAGCATGCGATCCGCTTCGTCAATGACGACTGTATCAAATTTTGATAAATCAATAAATTTACGCTCAATAAGATCTTTGAGGCGTCCGGGAGTGCCCACAATAAAATGATTGTGATATTTGAGCTCAGCGATTTGACGGCCCATGCCCGCACCACCCACGCAACAAACAGAAAATAGTTTCATGCGCGTGGTAAAACTTTTAAGCTCATCATTAATCTGCGTAGCCAACTCACGTGTCGGCGCCATAATAAGCACATGGCTCTTGGGATGTACTAATACTTTCTGAATTAATGGCAACAAAAACGCCCCCGTCTTTCCGGTGCCGGTATTGGCAATGCCCACCACATCGGATCCTTTTAAGATATGGGGGATAATACGATCTTGAATGGGCGTCGGTTGCGTGTACCCCTTCGTCACAACGTTACGCGTCAGCGCTTCATTGAACGCAAAATCAACGAATGAATGTTCGGGAACAAAATGCTCAACTTTTTCAGTGATTTCTGCTTTATGGATGAAACGAGATGCATTAATATACTCCCCTTTCAATCCTCCCGAACGACGCCCACCTTGAGCGCCACGGTTACGAGAAAATCCTCCGCCCCGAGCAGGACGGTTCCTACTAAATGATCGTGTATACATATTCTATAATGTCGCACGGGAAGCCGACGACATATAGAAATACAAGCGCGGGTCCAGTGAGATGTTAAATGAGCCTTTATAGTATAGTATATTTTGACTTTTGTCAAATGGACCACTGCAAAAACCTTATGAACGAGGAATAAACCTGTCTTTAAGCTTCAAAAACGGCCCCTCCCAAAATTTGTACGATATCGCCGAAATACTAATAACCAACGTCATAGCACATGCCGCTAGTATAAAGAACGTTCCCTCGCCTATATTTTGACCGGTAAATCCAAATTTTGTAGCAATATATAACACAATCGTGAGTGCCACCAAATGGTACACATAAAGTCCATAAGAAACACGCCCCAAGTATTCGGTCACTCGCCCCACTGTAGCTCTCACGCGCACCCATACGCTCGGATGCTCATGAGGCTCACGTCTGCCAAAACCTCCGTAGACTGCCGATAAAATAATAAAGGCAAAGAAGATAGCAAAGAGCGGTCCATCAAGAGCAATAAACCACTGGGGGTAACTATAAGGAAACACAAATCCTCGTATTGAAAGAAGTCCCACCACACCCCCAAAAGAACCAAACCCCACCGCAAGGGCTCGTCGCTTGTGTCCCAACCAGTGCTTGAGCCTCGGTCCATATATGCCTATATATGCTCCCACCATGAGATATGCCATCACCGACGGCGTAAAAAATTCTCGCGCCCAAAAATTATTTGCATAGTGATACCGCACCGCCATGGAAATAATAATGCCCACCGCAAGCACAGAGACAATATATTTTCTAAAAAATTTAAAAATTGCGGGCCATACCAAATAAAATTGTTCTTCAACTGCAATGGACCAGAAAATAGCAATCATTTCATTTGATGTCCCCTGAAAAGATCTAAATATGTTTCCAGCAAAAAAAATGTGATAGAGCACCTCTTTCCAATCCACCATCGTCTTATACAAATCAAATCCCTGAAATAAAAAAGAAATGGCAATAATAATACCCAGCACTAAAAAGTAGAGCGGCCAGATACGCAAAACACGACGAATATAAAAATTCTTAAGCGATACGGTTCCTGTTTTAACCCGCTCCTTTTCAAGTAAGTAGGTAATCAAAAATCCACTCAAGACGAAAAAAAATCCAACGCCCAAATCGCCCATTTGTAAATACGTAAACGAAGCGGTTCCCGGTGTACCAACCAATGCAGGAAAATGTAAAAAAGCTGCCACGTGATTCGCAAAAACCAAAAAAAACGCCAAGAAACGAAGCGTATCAAGACTGCCGAAGTAATCCTTTGAAGGCGCGTGATCTTTCCAGAGTTGGTGCGCCGGAGCCTGCGATGATTCCATGAGCGAAACTATAGCAAAAAATAATGCCTATGAAAAGCTGCCATAACCATACAAATCTATACGCTTCATGCCATACAACCCTAAGAGGTGTGAGGTGTATTTTTTCTGAGAAAAAATTTAACAATAAGAAAGATGAGCAACACAACCACCACAAGCCACCCAATGAGCTGTGTCATATCCGATATGTTTTCAGTATAGACACCTAAAACAAAACCAATAAAAAGAAAAAGAGCGATATCAAGAGCATTGCCAATAAGGTCATACACCACAAATCGGCGGAAAGGAATTTTTAAGAGCCCTGACATAAAATTGACCACAACACCCGGAATGCCCAGAAAACGCGTTATGACAATCGTAAGACGAGCATGCTGACGAATGAATTGTTCAATGCGCACAAAAGCTGAAAACCGCTTCAGATAAGCATCGGTAATAATACGCGTCCCCCAAAACCGCGTAAGCGCATAACCGACACTATCACCTAAAACATTCGCACAAAGGGCGGTAAAAAAAAGTAACTCTATATGTAAATAATGTTGACTAGCAAAAGATCCGGCAGCCAACAGAAGTGTATTGGACGGCAACGGAAGAATGAGGCCTGATAAAAAAATAACGACCACAATAGCCACATATTTATAGAGCAAAAGGTATGAAAGTAATGTCGCCAAAAGAACATCCATAATATGCAATGACTATCGCGTCGTCGACATATAATTTTTTACCGCCTCTTGGACCTGTTGTACAAACATCGCAGAGCTGGTGGCAATCATGCGGGCATAGCGACCCAGCGTCACATTGGGATATGCGCTGGTGGTAGTGGCAATGTGAAGCGTGGTAGTTAAATAAGAAACAGGAATGTGAAAAGAAGCGCTGATGTAGCCAAAGGTCATCCACGGTTCAATAAAAGCTGCGCTTGGGGTGCCTAACGAACGGCGACGCACCACATCCGCAAAATGCATATGTTCGGTGGAAATAATTCCCAGATGTTTGATGGCTTGATATTGCCGTATAAGAAACACGGATAAAATAATAGCCGCAAGAATTAACACAACAAGAATGATTCGTGTATACCACGACGAAGGATGATTATGCATAAAAAATAAAAAATAATGATGTACCTAGAAATACACAGTCCCCTTTCCGTCCCGATCGGGACGGAAAGGGGAGCACCTCACCTACACGTATATACGAATAATGAGGTGCTATGGGTGCAAAGACGCTCGCTCACAGACCATACTGACGCCAAAATGATCAGACGGATACAGCATGCCGCAGTGCGTACGAACATACGCATACGACAACACACGCAATGGTCCACGAGTAAATATGCCATCAATACATACTGTGGGAATCGTTAGAGTATGCACACTCGCGCGACCATCTCCGCTATACAAAAATCCTGCCGCATACATAGCTTGCCACACAGGACTCTGAGGGCGAGCGTTAAAGTCACCCGCCACTATAATAGGATTTGTCATATCTAAACCGATATGATCCAAGAGCACGTTGACTGCATTTTTCTTTGCTGAAAAATGAAATGCCAAAGGAAAATGAGTGTTATAAATCGTTATCGGTGTTTCGTTTAACCCATCATCAAACGTCGCCCAGGTACAGATACGAGGGTATGTATCGTATCCTTTACTGGGCACGTCGGGCGTATCACTCAACCAAAATGTACCTTGCAAA
>JAJXYJ010000010.1 GCA_021780615.1 bacterium
GATCTGGTTATGCTGCAATGCTTCCTCCTGCTTTTATAATTGCTGTGCGTGCCTGTGCGGAAACTGAAATGCCTTCTATGGAAACAGCTTTTGTCATCGCTCCTGTTGCAACGATTTTTACTGATTCTTTTGTCGAACTTATGATGCCCTGTGCAAAGAGTGTTGCGGGAGTGATGTTGGAAAGAGACAATTGCGATAAGGCGCTAAGTGTTAAAGTTGTTGAATGGAGTGATTTGCGTTTATTGTGATACCCTCGTTTCTTTGGGGTTCTTATAATGACATCGCGAACAGCAGGACGAATATTGTGTCCTGCGCGAGATTTTTGACCTTTTTGACCCTTACCGGACGTTGTTCCTCTTTTGCCGCCGCGGCCAATCCGCTTTTTTGGTCGAAATGTATGTGATGGATGAATATCGTGAAGTTGCATAGTAGTTGATTACACTTTCAATTTTTTAAGGGCTTCCAATGTCGCTAATGCGTTGGTGAGTTTATTTTTTGTGCGTCCCAGGCATTTTGCGGATGCGTCTTGTACGCCTGCCATGGAAAGTACGGTACGCACTGAGCCTCCCGCTTTCAATCCTGATCCTTTTTTAGCAGGCTTAATGATGACTTTAGCGGCGCTGAACTTTGCACCAGTTTCGTGTGCTAACGTCGTTCCTTTTAAGGGAATAATAAAAGTATTTTTTTCGGCGTTATGACGTGCTTTATCAATTGCTTGAGCAACATCAATACCTTTGGCAATGCCGACGCCGACAGTTCCTTTTTCATTACCAACAACGAGTGTGCAACGAAAAGAAAAGCGCTTACCTCCTTTGACCACACGCGTAACACGGCGCAAATCAATGGTTTTTTCTTTTAATTCACGCACCACAGGCTGTTTGCGCATGCGATTATTTCCCTGGTCGTTTCGTGTATTCATCATATGCTAAATAGTAATTCCTTGTTTACGTAATTCTTGGGCAATGGCTCTGACAACCCCATGATAACGGTATGGTCCTCGATCAAAAACTGCCTTAGTGATTCCTTTTTTAACCGCTTCCTTGGCAATTGCTTGGGCCAGAGCGGTTACCCGTTCTGCCTTCGGGAGTTTTTGTGCGGCATCAGTTTTTGTTGAGGCGGAAATGATTGTTTTTTGGACTGTGTCATCGATGACTTGTATATAAATGTATGCATTGCTTTTGAACACAGAAATACGTGGTCGTGCCGAAACAGTCCGAATTGCTGATCGGATGCGGTTTTTTCGCTGTACGCGAGTTTTGTTGATGGTCGTTTGTGTGCGCATAGGTTTTATTATTTAGTCGTCCCTGCTTTTTTTCCATCTTTGCGACGAATAACTTCGCCTTCGTACCGAATACCTTTCCCTAGATACGGTTCGGGTTTCTTTATTTTTCTGATGTCCGCAGCGATTTGTCCGACAATTTGTTTATTGTTTCCTTGTATTAAAATCTTATTCTTTTCTACAGTAATGGTAATTCCTTCAGGAACAGGAAAACGTACCGGGTGAGAAAAGCCAACTTTTAGAATCAACGCATCCCCTTCCATCTGAGCTTTAAAGCCGACGCCTTCTATTTCTAGCTTTTTTTCAAATCCTTTAGTGACGCCAGCAAGTGCATTTTCAAGCAAGGCATGCATTGTTCCCCAATTCATATGGGCTTGCTGTGAATTATTTGCAGGCGTTACTTGCAATGATTCCTCCGCTTGTGCGATGGCAATATAGCGCAATAAAGGAACGGCAATAATTCCGCGAGATCCTTTGACGTGAACGCCGCCATGCTCAATGGTAACGGTGACACCACTTGGTATTGCTATAGATTTTTTTCCAATCTTTGACATAACAGTGTTTAATTACCAGATATGAAATAGAACGCATCCTCCGACTTTAGCCTTCTTAGCCTCTTGGCTGGTCATAATGCCTTGCGGCGTTGAAATGACTCCAATGCCATATCCCTGCTTTACTGGACGCAACTGTGCATATTTTTTATAAATTTGTCTTCCGGGAGTGCTAATGAACGTAATGCCGTTAATGGCTCTTTTTGAATTAAGGGATATATCAAAAAATCTCTTTGGATTTTTTCCCTTTTTTTCAGCATGAGAGATGAATTTGTTTTTTTCCAAGACGTCCAACACAGCCTCATCCATCTTTGCGTAAGGGGCGCGCACATCCGCTTTTCCGACTGCCTGAGCATTTTTTATTTTTGTGAGTAATGCGATATACATATGTTTACCATGATGACTTTTTTATTCCCGGAATTTCTCCCTTCGCTGCCATTTCTCTAAAGCAGATTCTGCACAATCCGAAATCGCGCAAATACCCGTGCTTACGGCCGCACTTAAAACAGCGTCGCACGGTGCGTGTTGAAAACTTCTGCTTTTTTTCTCCTCGTACTATAACTGATAGCTTTGCCATGGAATAAATATATTATTTCTTAAACATGAATCCGAGTTGACGGTACAATGCAATTGCATCATCGCGTTTCTGGGAATTTTTAATAACTAATGTTATTTGCAAACCGAAATTCACCAACGATGTATCTTGGCTTACTTCGGGGAAAACAACATGTTCTTTTAAGCCGATGTTCAGATTACCTTGTTTGTCGATATTTTTCAAGTCTATTCCCTTAAAATCGCGTACGCGGGGAAAAACTGATTTGTTGATTTTATCAACAAGGTCATACATTCGCTTTCCGCGTAACGTTGCGGCTAGTCCGATAACCTGTCCTTCTCTTGTTTTAAATCCGGCGATTGACTTCTTTGATCCGCGACGAGATGCTTTTTGACCGATGATGGTCGCCAAATCTTTTTCTATTTGAGGAAGAATTTTATCAACGAACGATGCTTGTTGGCTGGCGCGGCCAAGACCAATGTTAACTACTACTTTTTCCAAAGTAGGAACAGCGTTGACGTTTTTAATACCCAAGTCTTTTTTGAGCATGGGGCGAATTTCCTTTTCAAATTTTTCTTTAAGATTCGTAGTCATAGTACATTATTTACTGTGTGTCGCCGCTTCAATTTTTTTGACGTTTGATGCGTGAATGGATCGAGGAATCATAACCGTTTGTCCTTTCTCTTCTTCTGATCGCGGTTTCACGTGTTTTTTATACACATTAATTCCTTCGACGAGGACACGGTTCTGCGAAGGGAGCGCTTTGAGCACTTTTCCTGTTTTTCCCTTATCTTTGCCGGCGATAATTTGTACGGTATCTCCTTTTTTGACGTGTAGCGTATGCATAGTAGTAGTTAGATAATATCTTTTGCCATCGTCACAATTTTTTCAAATCCACGATCTTTTAATTCACGGGGAATAGGTCCAAAAATACGGGTACCACGCGGTTCTTTTTTGGCATCAATGAGGACAGCAGCATTTTCATCACAACGAATGTAGGAACCATCTTTTCGACGATACGCATTTCTTTGGCGGACGATGACTGCCTTTACCACATCTTTTTTTGCGACTGCCTTTCTTGGCTCAGCAATTTGTACTGATGCGACAATAATATCTCCCAGTTGTGCATAGCGCCGTCGAGTACCTCCGAGAATTCTAAAACAACGGATTATTTTTGCACCGGAATTATCTGCAACTTTTAAAATTGATCGTTCTTGAATCATATGCGTGGGTAGTGTGTATTACGCCTCTGTTGTTTCTTGATTATCATTATCATGAGTAATTGTTGATGCTGTCTCTTTGCCGATGAGGGCGGTAATAATCCAACGTTTATCTCGTGACAGCGGACGGGTTTGTGTTATTTGGACAACATCACCAATGTGGTATTGATTTTCTTCATCATGCGCTTTATAGCGTGTGGTTACCTTAAAAAATTTCTGATAACGGGCGTGTTTTTTCAAGCGAGTGATGGCGACCACACGGGTCTTTTGCATGGTGTCAGAAACAACAGTTCCTTGCAATGTCCGCTGATGTATTACATTTTCTGTTGATGCAACATTCATGATGTGTGTGTTAGTTTTTCTTTAATAATAGTGTGGATGACAGCAATTTCTTTTCTGATGCGTCGAAGGTCTTTGATGGCCGTTGTTTTTCCCGAGCGCAAATCAAACATAAGCTGAGCATATTGTCCCTTAAGATCATGTACCGCGTGAGTCAATTCGTGCGCGTCTTTTGTTCGTATGTTGGTTACCTGTTCTTTTTTCATACTTTTATTTGCGGATAATTCTTGTTTTTACCGGTAATTTATATGCCGCATTTTTTAATGCTTCTAAGGCTGTTTTTTCCGGCAATCCATCCAATTCAAACAGTACACGACCTGGCTTTACGGGAAAAACATAGTGATCAACTGATCCTTTGCCTCCTCCCATAGTCAGTTCTGGCGGACGTTGCGAGATCGGCTTGTCGGGAAATACTCTGATCCATACCTTTCCGCCACGTTTGGTGAAGTGTGAAATTGATTTACGGACAGCCTCAATCTGCTTGCCATCCAAATACGACATTGAGAGTGCCTGTAAACCAAATGATCCAAATGAGAGTCTCGTGCCACGCGTTTCAACGGTGCGCTTCCGGGATCTCCCTTTTTGTCCTTTTCTGTGTTTTGTTTTCTTAGGCTGTAACATAGTAGTAAACTGTGCTTAGGTTATGCGTTTTCTTTCTTTTTAAATACATCTCCTTTGTATATCCAAATTTTTACGCCAATGGTGCCATAGGTGGTAAACGACGTCGCTTCTGCATAATCAATATTTGCGCGAAGTGTTTGAAGTGGCAAGCTTCCTGATGAAAGCTGTTCGGTACGGGCAATTTCTGCGCCATCGAGACGTCCGCTGACTTTAATCTTTGCTCCTTTCACATCTCTGTTCTGCATGAGTCGCTCCAGATATTTTTTAATGGTTCTTCGATAAGGCATACGCTTCTCAAAATCCCATGCAATACTTTGTGCAGTTACTTGCGCCGAAACATCATAACGTTTTACTTCTTCAATGTTTACACTGAATACCGGCATATCATGCAATCCTTTGCTTTCGCGCAATTTTTTGAGCGCTTTTTCCAAAACTGAAGTCAGTTCTTCAATACCCTTTCCTCCACGTCCGATAATGAGTCCTGGTTTTGCCGCTTTAACGGTAACGCGATAGGCGTTTGCGGTTCGTTCAATGATAATAGAATCAATTCCTGCAGCGCTTATCTTTTTATTGATAATCGTGCGGATGATGTGATCTTCCTGGAGAGGCAGGCTAAAGCGGAATCCTTTCGGCATCCAGCGGGACGTCCAATCCCGAATGATTCCTATGCGTAATGAAGTTGGTTTTATTTTTTGAGACATACTTATACAGACTTCCGTCTAAATGTTTTTTTGGTAAATCCTTTCTCTTGTGTTTTTGCTTCAGTTTTTATTTCCGTCTTTTGCTCCTGTTCTTTTTCCTGATCGATAGCGAGCTTATTCTTTGCTTTTCGTTGCGGTGTTCCTTTGGTTTCAGTTTTTTTAGGTTTTTCGTGTTGTGTAATGAACCTTGATTGTACTGATTTTTTCGATTCCTGCAAGGCGAGATAAATATGACTCGTGACTTTGTGTATGGGGGTTGCGCGTCCTTGTGCGCGAGGCATCCACCGTTTGAGCATGGGTCCCTTATCAACTCTGATCTCTTTTACCACCAACATGGCAATGTTCATTTTCTTTTCTTTTGCATTGCTTAGAGCTGAGTTTAAAAGTTTGAGAATGGGATCAGCTGACTTGCGAGCATGCACAAGAAGCTGTGCTTGCGCTTCGGTTGCGGGAAGATCTTTTATCATATGCGCAATGAGACGCATCTTGCGTGGCGCAATACGAGCAAATCGAAGTTGCGCAATTGCTTGCACCGGTGATTTCTCTTTGGATGATTGTTTCGATTGATTGTTTGTCATACGAATACGATTATGCAGTAGTCTTCTTTTCTATTTCTTTCTGAATCTTTCCACCATGGCGGACAAATTTTCTTGTCGGAGAAAATTCTCCTAGTTTATGTCCTACCATTTCTTCGCTGACGCGAACAGTGATAAAGTCTTTGCCATTGTGTACTTGAAATGTATAGCCAACCATTTCGGGGGAAATGGAGCATGCGCGAGCCCATGTTTTAATAGGCCCTTCATCCGGTTTTTGGCGGGCTATCTTTTTTTCGACATTGGGGTCGATATAGGGACCCTTTTTTGAACTTCGTGACATATGTTTAAAATTTCCAATGATCAATTTCCAATGATCAATAGGGATTTGATTACTTCTTTGCGCGGCGCTTGACGATTAAATTATTTGACCACTTCTTTTTGTTTCTAGTCTTTCTGCCTCCGGTTACCTTACCCCATGCAGTCTTAGGCTTTCGTGTTCCTCGCTTCTGACGACCTTCTCCTCCTCCGTAGGGGTGATCCACAGGATTCATAACTGAACCACGCACTGTCGGACGAATGCCTAACCAACGTGATCGGCCTGCTTTACCCAATGTCATAAGAGAATAATCAAGGTTTGATATCTGACCAACTGAGGCATAACAATCCCATGAAACTTTTCTGGTTTCTCCTGAGGGCATTTTTAATGTAGTGAATTTTTCATCGTGTGCTAATATTTCAATGTAGGTGCCGGCTGATTTTGCCAACTGTCCTCCCTTATTTGGTTGCAATTCTATGTTGTGCACCATGTAACCAACAGGGATGTTTTTAAGCATCATACGATTCCCCTCTTTAAGAGGTGCTTTTTGAGCAGTGATGATGCTGTCTCCTTTTTTCATTTTTGATGAGGCGAGGATGTAGCTTTTCTTGCCGTTAGCATACACAATAAGTGCGATGAATGCGCTACGATAGGGATCGTATTCAAGGCTTTTAATGGTTGCCGGCACGTTAAATTCACGTTGTTTAAAATCAACAAGACGATAAATCTTCTTATTTCCGCCACCCTGATGTCGCGTGGTAATGCGGCCGCTGTTATTGCGTCCGGCATGAGACGGCAATTTTACCATGAGCTTGCGCGATGGTTTTTGACCCGAAAGCAGTTCCTTATAGGGAACGACCGTCATGTGTCTGCGTGATGGAGTTGTAGGAGAGTATTTTTTCATACTTATACGTTTGCCGTCATGTCTATTTTTTGACCGTCTTTAATCGTGACAATCATTTTTTTAAATCGTTGTGTTCCTGATGTGGTGCCGCGCCATGACTTGGTGCGTTCCTTGCTCAGCGATCGAACCTGTGTCACATCAACATGGTAGAGAGTATGAATTTGTTTTTTTATCTCTTGTTTTGTCGCCACGGGATCTACCACGAATATGTATTGATTATCATGAGTGAGACGGAGTGACTTTTCGGTTACGTGTGGCTGTTTTATGAGTGATACCTGGTAGTGGTGCGTATGCGAAGAGGTTGTTGCCAATGCTCCTGCTTCGTTTTTTTTCTTTGCGAATAGTGCCATATCAGTTTATTGCTGTTGAGCTTTTTTTGTTTCTTTATTAAAATGTGCCACGGCTTCAGTTATGGCGTCGTTATCAAAGATAATCTGTTGTGCTTTTAGAACATCATAGACATTCAATGAACGCGGGGACAGACTCATGGCACGGGGAATGTTGCGAACTGATTTTTGAAGGTCTTTGTTTTTTTCAGAAAAGACGAACATAGCCGATGTTTTTGAGGGAATGATATTCTTTATTGTGGTTGCGAATGTTTTTGTTTTCGCTTGTTTGTCGAAAGAAAATCCCTCTATGACAAAAAGCTCCCCATCGGATAATTTCTTTGACAATGCAGAAAAGAGCGCCGCCAGCTTCATTTTTTTGTTTATCTTACGGGCATATTTTTTTTCGGCGAGTGGGCCATGAGTGACACCACCACCAATCCAGATTGGAGAACGAATAGATCCGTGCCGTGAACGGCCAGTCCCCTTCTGTTTCCATGGTTTTTTGCCGCCACCGCGAACTTCACCGCGTCCTTTGACATCAGCGACAACATTTCTGCTGTTTGCTTTCTGTACGTAGAGTGCTTGGTGAATCAAATCAGCTTTCCACGAGGCGCCAAACATCCGTTCAGGTGTTTGAATGGTTCCTACTTCTTTTTTTTCAAAATTGTATACGGGAATCTGCTTCATACGATTATTGTTCTTTTTGTATCAAGAGTATGGTGCGATTATTACCGGGAAGTGGACCTTTGAGTGCAAAGATATTCTTTTCAGCATCAATGGTGATAATACGAATGCCTTTAATGCTAACCGTTTCATTACCCATGCGTCCAGCCATTTTCTTTCCTTTCATAACGCGTTGCGGTGCGGTCGGGCCCAATGAACCGGGTGCGCGAAGACGATTTTTTTGTCCGTGTGTCTTGGGGCCGCCGTGGAAACCATGTCGTTTGACTACACCCTGAAAACCCCGCCCCTTTTCAATGCCGGTTACTTTGAGTCTGTCACCTTCTGCAAATGCGGATACTGCAATGGTATCTCCTTTTGCGTATGCCTGCGTGTCCGATGTTTTTCTAAATTCTTTCAAGAATCTGAATTTTCCAAGATCTTTCAGATGTCCTTGAACGGATTTCGAAACTCTTTTTGCTTTAACGGTCGTATCATAGCCAACTTGGAATGCATCATAGCCATCATGGTCTTTTGTTTTTACCTGTGTGACCACCACCGGACCTGCTTGGACATAGGTAACTGGGACGACTTTACCGTCCTTGTTCCAGAGTTGATCCATTTTTATTTTTCGTCCGATGATAAATGACATATGCGTGTGTACACAATGAAAACAGCTTCGGTCATACACCTTAGCTGCTTTGGCAGAATTGCTGAGCAACTTGTTTTATGTACTGGATAAATGTAGCAAAAACGGTTTTCAATGTCAATACAGGAGCGGTGGAAATCCTCTTATTTAAGATATTTTTTTACCGTCGTATTCTTTACGTTTTTATATTGGACAAAATACTATTTTGTGGCGTTGTATAATGCCAGTATTTCAGCCGGAGAAAGGGCGCGGTTGTAGATACGAACGTCGTCGATTAGGCCATTAAAATAAACGATGTTTGCAGGATCTTTGCCTATATAAAAAGGATAAAAAGTCGATTCACTTGAGGAAAAAGAAAAAGGATTTGATGATATTAATTGACCATTAACGTATCCACTTATAGAGTTTGTACTTCTGTCAAATGTTGCTGTAACAAAGTACCAATTATTTGTGGAAAATATGTAGGGCATGGATAGCCATCCATCATTTCCAATAAAGCTTAAAACATTATTTGTGCTCAAACCATTAATACCAAGTCCTGTTCCATAATGGGCAGGGTAATCAGAATCAATAATTGGGTTACCAACGTGCCCTGTTATAGGAAATGAGGTCCCATAAATCCATGCTGAAAGAGTTCTATTCTGTAGCGAATTTTGTAAGTTTGTATTTATGTAATTTGCTAATATTGATGAGGTGTTTAAACAATTTCCTTCTTTACATCCAGAGGATGTAAGTACGTATGTTGGTGTACTTGATGCATACATGGTTCCATTATTTCCCCATCCACTTCCATCATATGCCGTTGTTCCGCTCCCCTCATCAAAACTCCAGTAGCCTACTAACCCATGTACAAACGGTGTCAAAGAGGTATTAGTTCCCGCTTCATATGATGCAGGATCCACCCCTCCATCTTGTGCTTCTTTATATGCATATTTATCTGATTCCATTAAAGATGTCACTTCAAATGTTCCTTGAGCAGGATTCGGTGTGTAGGTATAATACAGTCCTGTTGATGATGCGTTTGTTGGATCAATGGGCAGATGTGCCATATTTTGTATGTTGGATGACGTCAGATCAACGGGTATCCAGCCATTCCCATTAGTAAGCGTTTGATTGGTTGCAGTCACGCAATGATAGGTATAGCCGGAAGGTAAGGTAGGCAATCCTAAGTTAGAACAGGTAGTTGAGGTGTCAGGCAAAGAAACATACACTGTTGATGCGGTGCCCAGATTAACTGAAGGATTTTGAGAAAGAAGGAGTTGAATTGCACTGTTAATAGAAGCTAAGTCACTCATGCGAGTGGAATCCCGAGATTCTTTTAAAAGTTCTCCGGGATTAAGGATGATAACCACCACTGCAGTGAGAATAGCAAGAATACCAATAACGATCAGGAGTTCAATGAGGGTAAAGGAGGACTCGCCATGAGTTCGTCGAAGGACTCGTCCTGAGCTTTGCCGAAGGATGGAAGAAAAACATTTCATAGAGTAACTGTATATGCGCAAGTATATACCATTTCCCTACAGATAAGAATGGAAACGCAGGGTTTTATGTACTAAGCACTAACTGTATTATGCGTTCATGAATTTCCACGCCGCCCAAATGCCTGCAATGCCGCCAATAAAACTGAAAATAATCGAAGAAAATGAAAAGACACTGCCTCCCCACAGGGCTGGCACAAAACTTCCGATGGTTGATCCAATTGCCATTCCCAAAAATACCATTGATTTTGACATATACATTAGTATACCTGTTTTTCTTAAAGCTAAAAATACCTCATTCTTTTTTTCGATTCCCGACATCGAAAGAGTACGTTTATGTGATACTGTATACTATGCATAATGTGATTATGTGTTCTTTCGATGTCGGGAATCGTAAGAAATAAAAAACAAAAAACCGCATCCATAATGGAGCGGGTTTTTGTTGAAGTGTTCCCTATCGTCTCACTAGATAAGTTTCACTTCGATATCAATGCCAGAAGGAAGATTGAGATTGCTTAATGCTTCAACAATTCTTTGTCCTGGATTGAGAATTTCTAAGAGTCGTTTGTGTACTTTCATTTCAAATTGTTCGCGTGAGTTTTTATGCACAAACGTTGATCGATTGACGGTGTATTTACGCATCTCGGTTGGTAATGGAATCGGACCAACAACTTCGGCGCCATTGCGTACCGCAATATCAATAATTTGCCGAGTGGCGGTATCAATGAGCCGGTGGTCGTAGGATTTTATTTTCAACCTAATTTTGTTTTTTTCAGTGTCCTTTTTCTGCGCCATGATAGGGCTTATTTTAAGATTTTAGAGATGACACCAGCACCAACAGTCTTGCCTCCTTCGCGGATAGCAAATTTCTGTTTTTCTTCCAATGCGACAGGTGCGATAAGTTTTACCGTGATGTTGATAGTATCTCCCGGCATAACCATTTCGGTTCCTTCGGGTAATACGACTTCACCGGTAACGTCGGTCGTGCGGAGGTAGAATTGGGGCTTATATCCTTTAAAGAATGGTGTGTGGCGTCCTCCTTCTTCTTTGGTTAAAACATACACATTTGCCTCAAAATCAGTATGCGGTGTGATAGAGCCTGGTTTAGCGAGCACTTGTCCGCGTTCCACATCTTCCTTTTTGAGTCCGCGGAGAAGAATGCCAACGTTGTCTCCAGCTTGTCCTTCGTCGAGTAACTTATTGAACATTTCAATGCCGGTGACGATTGTTTTTGCAGTCGGTTTCAAACCAACAATTTCAATTTCTTCGTTTACTTTTACGACACCGCGTTCTATTTTTCCGGTAACCACCGTACCACGTCCTTCAATGGAGAAAATATCTTCAATCGGCATCAAGAATGGCTTATCTGTTTCGCGTACGGGATCAGGAATATATTCATCGAGCGCTTTAACTAATTGCATGATTGGTTCAAGTGCGGGATCGTCTGCTGTTTTCGCTTCAGTTGCTTTGAGGGCTGATCCGCGGATGACAGGAACTTCATCTCCGGGAAAATTGTATTTTTTGAGCAATTCGCGTACTTCTGATTCAACCAAGTCAATCAATTCAGGATCACTGACCTGATCTACCTTGTTGAGAAAGACAACAATACGAGGTACACCAACCTGGTATGCCAAAAGAATGTGTTCGCGTGTCTGCGGCATCGGGCCATCAGTAGCGGCAACCACAAGAATGGCACCATCCATCTGCGCTGCTCCGGTAATCATGTTCTTGATGTAGTCCGCGTGTCCCGGCGCGTCGATGTGCGCATAGTGACGCTTTTCAGTTTCGTATTCTGAGTGGTGCAACGCAATCGTAATACCACGAGCTTTTTCTTCGGGAGCATTGTCGATTTGATCAACTTTTTCTTCTTTAGAGGTAAACCCCTTAAGAAACAACGCATGGGTAATCGCTGATGTTAACGTTGTTTTCCCGTGGTCAACGTGGCCGATAGTCCCGACGTTCACATGCGGCTTTGTTCTCTCAAATTTTGCTTTTTCTGCCATATGTTTTTATATGTATAATTAATTTTTATTTTTACTCACAAAAAAATGGAATGCGCTACAAACACTGTGCCCTACATGGAGCGCACTGTATGGAGCTATTCTAGACGGGAATTTTGTTAATGTCAATATTATATGCTCCATCTTTCTCTTCTTCCTCAAAAACCTTTTGAAGACCATCTGCTTTCTCAAGTTTTTTTAGCAGCGCCTCGTATTTTTTCCATGTAATGACTGCGTATAAAGACACTCCCTCTTTTGATATAACGCAGGCGTCTTCGGTTTCTAATACTTTTCTAATTTTTGAAAATAGAGTCATGGATGTCAGTTGAAAGTTATAAAGTTATCAAGTTGAAAGTCGGATGATTATGTGGTGTGGATTTACTTTATAACCACATCTCTTATTTCACAAATTCCACATACGCCATCTCCGCACCATCTCCCTGACGGTAGCCAGACACTTTTGTCACGCGAAGATATCCCCCTTTGCGTTCCTGATACCGAGGAGCGATATCATAGAATAATTTCATTGCCGTTTTTTTTGAAAGACGTGCGGTAAGTAATCGTAAAGAGGCGATGTTTTGTTTTTTGGCAAGAGTAACCATTTTCTCAACCTGAGATTTAATAGTTTTAGCGCGAGTTTCGGTTGTTTTAATTTTTTCTTTAAGGATAAGATTTGACGCGATACTCTTAAGAAACGCTGCGCGTTGCCCTTTTTTTCTACCAAATTTTTTAACCGTGTTCATGTGTCTCATAGCCGTATAATAGTGCGATTATTTTCCCTTTTTTTCTTTTTTCGGTTTTACCTCCTTTTCTTGGGTTAACTCTTTATCAAAACTGCCCACTTCGACTTGTGCAATGATATCCAAGTGATCCTTGAGGATATTGGCGGCTTTGTGCAATGCACGAGACGGAGAAATGGTTTTGTCCGTTTCTATAACGAGAGTTAATTTATTAAAATCAGTGCGATCACCAACGCGCATGTTATCAACTTGGAAGTTAACAGTTTGTACCGGTGTAAAAATTGCATCCAGAGCAATTGATCCGACTGGTAATTTTTCTGACTTTCTTGTTTCTGCGGGAGAATATCCTAATCCTTTTTCAACAGTTAGTTCAACTTCAAATTCAGCGCTTTTCGTGGTGAGGGTAGCAAGGTGTAAATCCGGATTAACTACCTCAACTTGAGCTGACTTTGAAATATCTCCTGCGGTGACTGCACCGTCCCCTTTCTTTTTAATGGTGAGTACCTGAGGTTCTTCGGCGAAGAAAGTAAAGCGAACTTTTTTAAAGTTAAGCATGATGTCGATGACATCCTCCAATACTCCCGATACTGTTGAAAATTCATGCTTCACCCCTTTTATTTTTATCTGAGTGATGGCTGCTCCCGGTAATGACGAGAGAAGAATGCGACGAAGCGCATTACCTAAAGTGATGCCATAGCCGGCATAGAGATTACTTATCTCAAATACACCCCGTGCCTGGTCTTCGGATACTTTTTTTATACTGACGTTTTTACTGAGAAATGTGTATTCCATAGGTATGGTTTATAACAATATGGTGCATTATCGAGCGTAATAGTCGATAACTGCGTTAATATTAAAAGGTAATTCTACATCATGGGGAATACTCGTTAACGTTCCTTGAAGTTTTTCGGCATCAAGGGAAATCCATGCGTTACTATTCTTTTTGAGGATATTTTTTAGTTCTTTGAAAAGCGGTATTTCTTTACTCGATTCTTTGATGGTAATACTATTTCCCGGTTTTACTTTAAATGAAGGAACGGTTACTTTGCGTCCATTTACCAAAAAATGTCCGTGGCTTACCAAGTGTCGCGCCATAATGCGTGAAGGAGCAAATCCCATCCAGTACACCATGCTATCAAGACGTGATTCAAAAAGTTCCACCAATTTATCAAATGTCGCTTCGCGACTCTTAAGGGCTTTTTCGAAAATAGCTTTAATTTGGGATTCAGTAAGACCGTAAGTGAGTTTTACTTTCTGTTTTTCAACAAGTTGTAGCTTGAATTCGGATGCGTTTCTGGATCGTTTTTTGCCGTGTTCTCCCGGACGATACGGTCGGCGAATCATGGCTGACTTTGGAGAATTCGAACGAAACGCCTTTAAACCGAGACGCACTCCCAATCCTCGTTCCTTTTTTTCTTTTGCAGTAAGTAATTTCATGTGAATAACGTATAAAAAATATTCAACCGTACTATTGATACATCACGCATCTATACTCTCCTAACTTTCGGTGGGCGCGGACCATTATGCGGAATAGGCGTCGCATCTTTGACGCTTATAATGCTAAATCCTTGTGCGGCAAAGGTGCGAACCGCTGAATCACGACCGCTTCCTACTCCCTTAACGACAATATGCACGTTAAAGGGGCCGTTTTTCTTTATCTTTTCAATGACGGTCATGGCAACTTTTGATGACGCAAATGGGGTCGCCTTTTTAGGTCCCGAAAATCCCATTGCCCCTGCCGATGACCATGCCACAACATTTCCCGATGCGTCGGTTACCGTGATGAGTGTGTTGTTGTACGTGGCATTCACATACACCGTTCCTGATTCTATTTTTCGTGATGAAGTCTTTCCTGTTACTGGCGCTGTGCCGGCTTCTTTTGCCGGATTCATATCACCACTTTTTTGAATAACCTTCTTTTTACCCATACTAATATATTATTTAAGATCAACTTTTCGTTTTCCACTGCCGACTGTTTTACGAACATTACCTCGCACGGTGCGTGAATTGGTTTTTGTGCGCTGTCCGTGAACGGGAAGTTTTCGTGTGTGTCGTGCACCACGGTATGAGCCCATGTCTTTTAATAAACCGATGTTGCCTCGTACGAGTTGTCGCAACTCCCCTTCTATTTTGAAGTTCTTTTCAATATATTCCTTAATATTATTAATCGCTTCAGGAGAAAGTACTTTCGTACGAATAGAA
>JAJXYJ010000006.1 GCA_021780615.1 bacterium
TATATTCCTTGATATTATTAATCGCTTCAGGAGAAAGCACTTTTGTACGAATAGAAGGATCTACCTGTGCCGCGGCAAGAATCTGTAGTGCGCGGGTTTTTCCGATACCATAAAAATACGTCAGTGAGACGTCTATTCTCTTTTCATCTGGTATGTTGATTCCGAATAATCGCATAGGTTGATAGTAAGTAAGATACAAGGCGTCATTATTTAGCCTTGGCGTTGTTTATGCTTCACGTTTTTGCAAATAACGTACACTCGCCCTTTTCTTCGTACTGTTTTGCAGTTTTTGCAGATTTTTTTAACTGATGATCGCACTTTCATAAAAGCTTTTTTATCGTGTTGGTTTTCTGACAAATGATGTCTCTCTCTTAATGATGATGCCACGGTTCCCATCCGGACTTAGCTTCAGTGACACTTTATCTCCGGGCATAACCTTGATGTAATGAATGCGCATCTTCCCTGCGAGATGACTCAAAATAATAGTGTCGTCGACTTTGACGCGGAACATGGTTGAAGGCAGTGCTTCAATCACTGTTCCCTGTACTATTTTTTCTAATTCATTTTTTGACATCAGTGGGTTGTATGATAGAAAATTAGAAAGGAAAAGTCAACCCCCAGCCGTATTCTCTTTGTATGTTCACTCTGAGGGGGTGTCTTTTTATCTAGATGTTTAATGGAATGGTCTGATAGGATGGTTTTTTGAATCCGGTTAATCTATAATCATCTGTACTTGAGATGAATTTTGTGGTACGCGACTAACCCAGAACGGCCAAAACGATACTGAGAGAGAATCAATGCCATTCATCTGTAAAATACTTGTTTTAATCGCTGATTCGTCTTTCCCTTGCAGAGATTGTTCAAGACTTTTTGCGTCAATTGGTTCCCAAAATGTTGCTTTATAGGAAACGGGCAAACTCATAGTTGCATTGTTCCATTGTATGTTGGGCGTGCCGTAAGTAAGCGAAGAGTCTTTCTCTTCGTATGTTGCGTCGGGAATTTGTCCGGCAGTGATGGCGCCGGTTTTTAACAGCGCGCGAACATCTTTTTCATTGAATGTCATGGCGGTTGCCTGCGCTTCAATGGACACTGAAAAATTTTTCTGCGCGTCAACGGTGGTGTCAACGTTTTTTGAAATAATTTGGAATTGTTCTGATCCTTTCACAAAAGTTACATCTTGGGGAAGTTTTAAGAGGAGCGATGTTTCAAGTTTATCTTGCATTTGTTTTTGTGCTTGGTCTTGTGCCTGCGTAATATCAGCATCGGTGGCAACGGGTCCAACACCAACAAACCCTCCACTCATGGAGCTGGTTGATTGTCCGTAGAATCCTGCGTATTTACTCGATCCTTTGAAACCAGGAATGGTAAATTTATCAACGGGGCCGATGTTGTACGCTTCTCCTGGCTGATCGGCTACGACGTGCGCCTCAATGCTTTCTGGCTTGAGTCCCGATGCTGTTTTTTGGGCACCGGGTACAACGGTAGCGCTGGTGAGTCTAAATATTTTTCCATCAGGGGTAACAAAGCGTGTGGTAGCAACGAGTGGTTGAGGTGCCGTACTGTAGTTGTTGAAGATAAGAATTGTTCCTTGGGCTTTTTGTTTTACGTTGGCAGTTCCTGTTGCCGGGAACGTGAAGATGCTCGTTGCATGTTCGGTCATAAGTTCCCCAGGGATTTGTGCCGTTGATGTGGCAACGGTTTCCCCCGCGACTACTTGCAGAGATCCATCATATGAAACGGAATATTTTTTTTCACTGATATGAATGGTTACTTTTGCCAATACGCCGCTGGCATAGTAGATCCCTATAAAAATAATAATGGCAATTATTCCTCCCCATACCATTTTTTTGCCTCGTTTTCGTGTTGGTATGCTCGTGCGTTCCGGTGCATCATCTTCTCCGGAAAAATTAAACTCTTGATCAAGTGAAAATGAGTCTTCGTGTTGTCGTGATGGTGACTCAAAATCTTTTAGTGCTTCAAATTTTACTTCGCTAATAAACGCCGGAGATTCCGCGGGAAGTTCTTTGGCGGGTTCGACTTTTCTTTTTGTTTTTTTAGATTGTGTTATCGGAATGATATCGACAACTCTAATAATTTTTTTTTGTGGCTTTGTCATGTGTGCTATATATCTTTCTAGTATAACAAAGCGCCGCAAGCGGCGCAATGGACTAGTTTCCCATATGATGTGGAATGAGCCATCGAATATATTTTATACCGAGTCCTTGTATATTATTTTTTCGAGGAACGCTAATTGCTGTAAATATATCCGCCGTATGTTTATGCGGTAAGTGCAATAGTTCTTTTTCCATACCGCTCACAAAGCTGATGTCTTCGTGCGCAATCAGTGCTTGTTGAAACTTTTTATCTGCTTGGAGATAAAAATCAAGCGCACCGCCGTCAATACATATTGTTTTAATACCGGTTGATTTCTTAAACGACATAATGCCATTGCGTAGTCGTGAAAGTTCTTGATCAAGAAGTTCCTCGAGGTATTTCTTTGCTTTTGGAGATACTGCTCCTTCCGTGAGTTTTTTTATGATGTTCATAAAAGAAGTGCGATCAATGTAAAGGTGCGCATTGAGTGTTTCATATAAACTTTGATAGCCAAAATTAAACGAATCTATGAAAACGATTGAGGTGCCGTTATAGGCAACGACGTCTGTTGCTGTTTCCTTTATTACTACGCACAAAAAGGGCTTCACCTCCTTCGGATTATCCGCGAGGGCTCGTTGATAGAGCGAAAGCGCCAATGATACCGCGTCTTCATAGACGGCATATATACTCCCCCGTTTTGACAGGATGCGTGTTAATGCCATAAAAATAGATCGCCGCACAAATGTTTGTACGATATCAAAGTGTACTCGTGTTCCCGTTTGGTTAAAAACATCATCTTGATTCTCATGAAGACATTTTTTATCAACAAAGATATTTGTTATGGCACTTTGAGTCAGTAACACATTTAAATCATCAGTGTCGCATTTAGTGATGGTGATTTTTTTATTTTTTTCTATGAGGTTGGGAATGTGGTGTGAGAAGTAGGATTCTATTTCTCCTGCGGTTATTTGATTTTTGGGATTTATTCGCTGTAGTTCTATGGCGTGTTGTCTGGTAAGAGCGTGTTCATGCGACACGGTCATAATAATGTTGTAGCGAAACGGAAAGAAAGCCGTATGCATGACTATGCGCACCAGAGTGGTGGTATGAAAATTTTGTTCGGTTACATTTTTAAAGAAGCGCGATGATTTTTGTACAAATTTTTGTGTCTCCGAGTTATACGTGAGTAAATATATACGCAATCCCTCATCTCCAAAATGAAGCACAAGAAAACGCTGCTGATGAAAAAAATCAGAAATATCTTTGCGAATATGGCGTGGTACGGTGTTCATGTGTCTGATATATTATGCTACCGTGGCTCGAATACGTCGTGTCCCTTTGGCAACTGATTCTTCTTTAGTAATGGTAAATACTCCGATGTGGCCGGTTCTTTCGACGTGCGGGCCTCCGCAGAATTCCATACTTACCACGCCACCGCTTTCAGGTGAGCCGATGTAGTACACCTTCACGGTTTCAGGGTATTTTTCTTTGAAAAAAGAAAGCGCACCCGACGCAACGGCCTCGTCTTTGCTCATTTCTTTGTAATACACTGGCAAATCTTCTTTGATCCGTTCATTGACCATAAGTTCAACTGCTTGTATCTCTTCAGGGGTAAGCTTGCGATCGAAATTAAAATCAAATCGCATGCGATCAGGATTAATATCGGAGCCCATCTGATGGATGGTTTCTCCCAGTAGGGTGCGCAGGGCCCATTGAAGTAGATGCGTTGCGGTATGCATTCTCATCACCCGATCCATTTCTTGAGAATCTCGGGCTTTTAACTCCCCCGTATCAAGTACCAATCCGTGGCCGCCAAATTTTTTTTCCACGCCAGCGCGGGAAATATCCTGATGTTTTTTAAATTCTGCATCAAAATCCTCTTGTCGCATCGTAGCTGTTGCGTGCGGCGGCGCGAGTTCTTTGATGAGTTCATAGGGAAGGCCATAACTTTCATAAATGTGAAACGCATCGGCGCCGGATATCTCTTTTCGCTTGGTGAGTTCTTTTAATCCCCCCGCGATACTTTCTTGGAAGCGTTCTTCTTCTTCTTTCCACACCGCGTACATTCGTTCACTCTCCCGAATGAGTGGGTATATATTTCCAAAAAGCTCTTCTACCATCCGTTGTCCTTCGTGAAAAATATCCACGTGTACATCGTGTGTTATTTTTAAGGCTATTATTTTACGCAAGAGACGTCGCAAGATGTACCCTGCTCCTTTATTTGATGGCACAATACCATCGCTCATCAAAAATAACGATCCGCGAATATGATCGGCGCAGATACGAATATCACGCTCGGGTACGTGGGACATATGTATGCGGATGGTATCCATGAGTGGTCGCAGAACGCTTGTTTCGAATATATTTTGTTTTCCTTCAGTGATAGTCAGGAGACGTTCTAATCCCATACCGGTATCAATGCCTGGTTGGTCAACTTTTTGAAATTCTTGCTTGTCCCCTGTTGTCATTCGGGCAATGTACTCATTAAAGACAATATTCCATACTTCAACGCCTTTTCCTGCCAATGCTTCATCTGCCGATGGGGCGATATAAATTTCTGTTGTGGGTCCGCAGGGTCCCTCAGCGCCTGTTGGTCCCCAAAAATTATCTTGTCGAGATCCCAATCGAATCCGTTCTTTGGCGAGCCCTATCTCATTGTGCCATATGGCATATGATGCTTCGTCGCGTGGTGTCCGCTCATCCCCTTCAAAGACAGTGACGTAGATGCGTTCAGGACTAATACCGAGTACCGAGGTGATAAATTCATATCCCCAGGTAATTGCAGATCGTTTGAAATAGCCTTGTATTGAATAATCAGTCGGATCATCGGTTCCTACGGGACCAAATGAAAAATTACCCAACATCTCAAAGAATGTTAGGTGCGTATCATCGCCCACTTCTTCAAAATCGGTTGTACGGAAACATTTTTGAATTGACACCGTTCTGGCTGATCCGAAATCTTGCACCGCATCAAGTTCTTTGGTGTAGTAGCGCTTAAATTGTTGCATGCCGGCGGTAGTGAGTAGTACCGACGAATCATCAGGAACAAGTGATGAGGATGTAATAACCCGATGTCCCCGTGTTTCAAAATAATCAAAAAATTTTTTTCGAATGTCATGTAAGGGATTCATGATGGGCAGAAATTTTTAATTTGAAATTTTTAATTTTTAAATAATGTTTCAATTTTTCCTGCCTGCCGGTAGGCAAGAATGTTTTAAACATTAGGATTTATGTATAAAATTAAAAAATTAAAAATTATAAAATTGATTTTAAACTTAATATTCTTCTAGTGCCTTTGCTTTTTCGTGGTCGCGCATCCGTTCCAGCGCCTTGGCTTCAATTTGACGAATGCGTTCGCGCGTGACGCCAAATTTTTTTCCTACTTCTTCAAGAGTATGCGTGACGCCATCCATGAGTCCAAAACGCATAGAAATAATTTCTCGTTCCCGTGGCGTCAAATCTTCCATAATTTCCAATATTTTTTCACGGAGGAGAGAGTGGGATGTAATCTGATCGGGCGTCAATCCTTTTTCGTCCTTGATAAATTCTGAGAGTGTTGAATTGTCATCATCGTCTCCAACCGGCAACTCCAATGAAAGCACTTCCTGTGAAATTTCTTGAATGTGACGAACTTTATCAACTGAGATACCCATTTCTATGGCAATCTCTTCGGCCAGCGGATCTCTTCCTAATTCTTGAGCAAGGCGGCGTTTGATTTGTGTGTATTTTGATATGGTCTCAACCATATGGACCGGGATACGAATGGTGCGGCTCTGATCGGCAAGTGCGCGAGCGATTGCTTGGCGAATCCACCATGTTGCGTAGGTGGAAAACTTAAATCCTTTACGGTAGTCAAATTTATCTACTGCTTTTGAAAGGCCAATATTTCCTTCTTGGATGAGGTCCAAGATGCTCATATTATTACTCCGGTTCACATAATGTTTGGCGATGGAAACGACTAAACGAAGATTTGCCTGAATCAAACGTTGTCGTGCTTCTTCGTCGCTATGTTCGGCCCGTTTTGCCAAATCTTTTTCCTCTTGTCCAGTAAGCAGTGCCGTGCGGCCGATAGTCTTGAGATATAGTTGTACGGCGTCAGGAAGATCGGCAGCATTCAGTTCATTTATTTCTTTTTGAAGGTCATGCTCTTTTTTAACAGAAGAATCAATGAGTTGATCTACTTCAATAACTTTAATGTTATGTTTTTCAAGTTGTTGGTAAATTTCTTCCAAAAAAGAAACGTCGTCTTCGATATGGGGAAACACCGTCATAATTTCCGAATCAGTCACAAATCCTCGCGCTTTGCCGCGCTCAACGAGTTCCATGATGGTCGCCTCATCAAACACCTGTTTCTTTTTTGGTGCAGAACGAACAGGAGACTTTTTGGTCTTGTGTATTTTTTGAGCACTTTTCTTTTTTACTACCTTATGTTTTGCCGCTATGTGATGCGGTTTCTTTTTGGCGACGGAAGTCGATTTCTTTTTTGATGCAGTCGCCGGTTTCTTGTGAGGAGATATTTTTTTACTCCCCTGACGGATATTTTTTTTGATTGCCATAGTGACGTTGTTTCAAGGCGTGGAATTTCCACGCCATATATTAAATCGCGCGCGATGCGCACAGGTTGGCTAATTATCTATCAATTTTGCGAGTTCGTCAAATTCTGTAAGTAATTCCTGTACATTTCCATTTTCTTCTTTTAATTCTATTTTTTTAATAGTGTGCATAATTTGAGTGCGCCGCTCTTTTAAATACTCCTTTTTAAGCTCTTGGAGTAAGAACCGTCCTTCTAAAACGTTCTTTTCTTCGTCTCCACCATCGTCTCCCAATGACTGTTGCATGTCAATGAGCTGGAGTGCCTCTTGCATATGTACATCCAATGATACGTGTGTGGTGGTATCCAGAGATTCAATCATAGCGCCATAGGGTGCTGGAAAGTATGCTCGATACGCATGAGCTTCTTGTGCGATGTGTTTTGTGCGGCATGAAAGAAAGACAATCTGAGAGGCAAGTTTTTCGAGGCGCGATGTCGGTTCGTGTGCCACCACCGGCGAGGGAACGGCGGGTTGGCGGGGAAGGATGTGTTTTTTCTTGAGTAGTTGCACCTCTTCAAACACTGACTGTTCGGGAATGGCGATAGTATCTGCTATCTTCTTTATCCACCGTCCTTGTTCTAAGGGGCTTGCGGTAAGTATAATTTTTTCCAAAAGAGCTCGCACCGCGCTCTTCATAGTATCGGGAGATATATGAGTAAGATATTTGTTAAAATAATAATCAAATGCTGGCACGGCCGTGGTGATAATGGTTGATGCAATTGCTCCCGGATTTTTTTGTATGAATTCAGCGGCGTCTTTTGCATCTGGCAGTACCAGTATCTTCACCGAAAAATCAAACGTATGAGCCATATCAATAGCGCGTTCTGTTGCGGCTATCCCCGCTTCGTCACCATCAAAAGCCATAATGAGTGTCGTCGCTATTTTAGAAAGTACCTGCATGTGCTGTGTGGTGAGCGCTGTGCCTGACGTTGCCACTGCATACCGTACTCCTTCCTGGTGAAGCATTAATAGATCCATTTGTCCTTCTACAATAAGTGCCGTTTTTTCTTCCTTGATGGCGTGCTTTGCTTTATCAAGACCATAGAGTATATGCGATTTGTTAAAGATGGGGGTTTCGGGACTGTTGATGTATTTTCCCGTGTGGTCATTGTCTAACTGCGGAAGAATACGTCCAGAAAATGCGACTGTTTTGCCAAATGCATTAGCGAGAGGAAACATGATACGTCCACGAAATCGGTCAATATAAGTGCCTCGTTCCGTCCGTATGCTCATACCGGATCGCTCAATGTCTCGCATGGCATAGCCGGCATTAATAAGATGAAGCGTAAGGCCATCTGGTTCTTGGGGAGCGTAGCCAATAGTAAATTCTTCAATGGTTTGATCTCGCAATCCTCGTTCTTTTATGTAGGTGGTTGCTTCTGTACTTTGTACGAGTCGATCGGAAAAATATTCTTGAGCACGCGCCATAATATCATAGAGGACGCCAAATTCTTTTTGAGTTGCGGGGCTTATGTGTTGCAATTGCACCCCTGCTTTTTCAGCGAGTGCTTTGAGCGCTTCATAAAACTCAACGCCCTCATACTTCATGACAAAACTAATAACATCTCCCCCTTCGGCACATGATCCAAAACAGTGCCATGACTGACGATCGGGAGATACCACGAACGAAGGTGTTTTTTCTTTATGAAAAGGACACACTGCCTTAAAGTTTTTCCCAGCAGGAGTTAAGGGGATGTATTCTTTAATAACATCAACAATATCGAGTTTTTCTTTTATCTGCTGAATGGGATCCATGGCCGGATTATAGCAGGATACAAAAAAGTTGCCAGCGATGTTTGTATGAGAAGGAAGAAATAGCCGCTTATTTAAGAAAGTGGAATTTTTTCAATGCATTGTGCAAGTTCTATATCCTTTTCGGATATGTCTCCTGTTGCATGAGTGGAAAGTTCAACGGTCACCGCGTTGTATGATACGTGCATATCAGGATGGTGATCGAGTTGTTGTGCGCAATTGGCAATTGCGTTTACTAATTGCATTGTCTCTGTAAAATCTTTCAATGTAAACGTATGTTTCATAACTTTTCCCTTATCCTGAATTTCCCAGGGAATACGGAGCTGGGCGATAGCGTGTTGTATGCGGGTGATGTCCATGTGATGGTTATGGTATGACGTGAGACTGGTGATTAATGTGTTTCTGCGCGGTGGTAATTTTCTGTTACGTGATTCCAATCAATGGTGTGCCACCATGCATCGATATAGTCCGCTCGTTTTTGTTGATACTTGAGATAATAGGCATGTTCCCATATATCAATGCCGAGAAGTGGTTTTTGTTCCTGTGAAATCGGGTTGTCTTGGTTTTGAGTTTCGATGATGCTTAATTTTTTGTCTAGCGACATAACAAGCCATGCCCAGCCGCTTCCAAAATGGTTGGTGGCAGTTTTATAAAATGCATCTTTAAATGCGTCAAAACTTCCAAAATCATGAGTCAGTGCGGTATGCAAATCATTACCTGGCTCTGCTGAAGGATGAGGACTCATATACTGCCAAAAAAGCGAGTGGTTATAATACCCCCCGCCATGATTACGCACTGCCGTTCTGATATCCTGGGGAACAGCATCTAAATGAGTGAGTAATTCTTCAACGGATTTTTCATACAATTCCGGATGGATATCAAGTGCCGCATTAAATTTATCAGTATAAGTTTGATGATGCTTGGTGTAGTGTATTTCCATGGTACGCGCATCAATATACGGTTCAAGGTCCGCAAACCCATAGGGAAGTTTTGGAAGTTCGTGTTTCATAATGTTAGAATATTTTATAGTTTACAATGTACATTTATTAATCATTGTAAATTTATACCTACTACCCTCAGCTCTTGGCTATATTACATTTTTACCCCTTCTTTTTTAAGAATTTTTCGTTTGGCGGCAGTGCCTCCGGGACGGCTATACTGTCCTAGTGTTCCATCGGATCGAATGACGCGATGACAGGGCGTCAAAGGATTGTGATGTGTTCGCATAATTGTTCCCACGGCGCGATACGCGTGAGGACTCCCCGCTTTGCGTGCAACTTCTTTGTATGAAAGCGTTTGACCTTTGGGTATGGTCTGCACAACTTTATGAACACGATCGGTGAAGGAAAGTTTTTGCATACTACGAGTAGTTAATGGAAGTAGAAATATAATTTCCCGAAAAATTCCAAATATCAAGCACCACATACCAAATAATATCGAAATACCAAAAAAACAAATAACCGAAATAAATTCGTTTTGAATTTTGGTGATTGGAATTTATTTGTGATTTGGAGTTTAGGATTTTAATATTTTCCTTTATTTCCCGCATACCGGGCATATCCAGGATTCTTCTTCGGGATGTGTCGGATGCATGGGATTATCAAGTTTAGAAAACAAAGAACATTCGTGATAGATTTTACACTGCTTCTCGAACGCATCGTAGGGTTTTTTACAACGCATTATTTTAAAGTATGGATATTTGTCAATAAAATCTCCCAATCGTTTTCCAATATTTTTATTGGCCATGCCTATATATTTTGCTACCAATGCTCCATGCTCGTCGATATCTCCTAATACAAATACCCCGCAACATGGATCGGATGAGATATGCTCCACTTGTTGTACGGTAAGTTCGTAAGGGCCTTGAAGCTTATGGAGTGTCATAATGGGTGCAAGGTATGTACTGCCTCTGTTTACTATTGGCCTTTATATTATTTTTCAGTATCGCTTGTCTTATGGTAAACGTTTTTTTTGATGGGTATGAATGCACGAGTGTGTTTTTGATAAGTATCATATGCAATACCAAACGATTGTTTTAAGGACTGCTCTTCAAGGTATGCCCACAGTACCATAATTATAGTGAGCCATGTTGCGCTGACAAACAGTGCTGATAACGGATATATGATAAAAACTCCCCACGCAAGAACAATGTCGGCACTGTAGAGCGGGTGGCGAACTTTTTCATAGACACCCGATGTGATGAGTCGAGAAATGCGTGATGCGGGAAATGATGCTTCTGTATTGACGCTAATACCTCTGATAAAAAAATAAATCCAATACACAAAACACATACCGCCTAACAGATACAGCAAAACTGGTGGTTTATATAAAAGAGTTTCATGAAAATCGTCAAAGGCTGCCACAACGCCGGCAATGATAATTGCCCACATCAGAAATGGGTGTATCCACACATCAGGATGTAACCGTTTCTTCATAGATACATATAGTATACCACATCCACACCTTTGTGCATACCTTATAACAAGAGCCTCCTTTGTTATTCATAGCGTAGTGCTTCCATGGGGCTTTTGCGTGATGCCTGGCGTGCCGGAAATACACCAAAAACAAATCCGATAGCGCTCGAGACAGTGACCCCAAGAATAACTCCCACGACGGGAAATATGAATACAAAACTAAGCCCGCCAAAGGTGGTTATCGCCCATGCGGCCCCCAGACTCATCAAAATACCCACAAGAATGCCGATAACGCCCCCGCTTATTGTAAGAATGACTGCTTCCATAAGAAATTGTGAAAGAATATTGCTATTTGTTGCTCCTAATGCTTTACGTAATCCGATTTCTCGGGTACGTTCGGTTACCGATACCAACATAATATTCATAATACCAATGCCTCCCACCAACAATGAAATTGCCGCCACCGAGGTAAGAAGGATGGTGAGGATGTTGGTAATGGTGCTGATGGTACCGATGAGATCTTGCTGTGTTTGGGTGAAAAAATCATCTTTCGTAGGATCGGTGATGTTATGGTTGTTGCGCAAGAGCGTCGTGACATCTTTTTGCACGTTAGGAATATTTGCAACGCTATCTGCCTGGATGATGATGCGCTGGATGTAGCGGATGCCCAGAATATATTGCTGTGCCGTTGTGTAAGGAACCACAATACTTTCATTCAAATTGACGGCTGCCATCTGCCCCATTTCCGGCAAGACACCCACCACTCTAAAGCTCTGATCTTTTATTTTTATATTTTGACCGACGGCGGATGAGAAACCGAACAATTGATTAGCAACTAGATTTCCAATAACGGCAACTTTTGCTTTTTGCAATACATCATCGGCGCTGAATAATGTTCCTTGGCCTTTGGTCATGTCAACGTTACTGCTGGTAAAAAAATCCTGCGTGCTTCCCAAAAATGTTCCGTCGTACGATTCTGATCCGTATGTCGCCGTTCCCGGCCCAAACACCATAGGTATGACCAGCTGCGCATCAGGAATGTTTGACTTTTTCTGCATATCCTCGAAATCCTTGTTTTTAATCGAGTCAACCATCAAATTCCCCCCGCTTTTTAAGCCGCTTTGGCGTCCCGGAATGACATACACATTTTGCGTTCCTAGGCCTTGTATTTCTCCGACAATAAGATTTTGAGCGCCATCACCTATTGCCATGACCAAAGTGATGGATGCGATGCCGATAACAATACCCAAGATCGTTAATATCGCCCGCGACTTGTGCGTCGTGACTCCCCGTACTGCCATGGTAATGTTGTCCTGTAATTTCATGACCGTTATTTGTTAAACCCGTCTTGTGCAATAATGCGGCGGTTTTTTACTTTTTCATCTTTATCCAAAAGTCCGTCCTTGATGTGCAGAATACGTTGAGCCGACTCAGCGACATATGATTCGTGTGTCACCAACACAATGGTACCCCCTTTGGCATGCAGATTTTGCAAAAATTCCAAAACAACCTCTCCTGATTTTGAATCGAGACTACCCGTCGGTTCGTCGGCAAATATAACGCGAGGATTGTTGGCCAATGCTCGAGCGATAGCGACGCGTTGTTTCTGACCGCCAGATAATTTTGAAGTATCATACAACATGCGGTCGCCAAGTCCCACCAGCTCAACCATTTCTTTGGCAATGTGCGTTCGTTTCGGTTCGGTAATGCCTGCATAAATCAACGGGAGTTTGACGTTATCAAGCACGCTTTGGCGCGCCAATAAGTTGAATGACTGGAATACAAATCCGATTTTGGTATTGCGAATAAATGCCAATTCATCATCGGAATAATTATTCATCTCTTTTCCTTCAAATAAGTATGTGCCGCCCGTGGGCCTGTCCAAAAAACCAAGCATTTGGGTGAGCGTCGATTTTCCGGATCCCGATGGACCAACAATGGATACAAATTCACCTTCGTTAATATCCAAATCAATGCCGCGTACCGCACGGGTTTCAACACCGTCATCTATATATGTTTTTTGCAGATTGCGTACGGAGATGAGAGGCATGGGTGTGGGGAAAAATTTTCAATAATCAATTTTCAATGATCAATGAATTTTTAAATTTTAAAATTAATTAATTGAATAATGTATTGCCTGGAAGGTCCGCCTTTGGCGGAAAAATTGGAAACTGAAAATTGAAAATTCTACATCTAGTCGCTCTGGACATACTGCCCTTCCTGGAGTCCGGATACGATTTCAGTGCGCCCGTCGGATCCTCGCAAGCCGGCGGTAAATTCCGTTTGCGTGCTGGTCGCCGCGTCCTTGTTTGCCATTAATTCGACGTATGTTTTATTGTCTTGGAATATGACGTTGCGGGTCGGTACATACAGTACGTTAGTTTTTTGATCACTTTCAATGGTGACGTTGGCGGTCATGCCCGCGAGTATGCGCGAATCTTCCTGGGAAAACTGAAGGATTGTTTTATATGTTGCCACGCCATCCAGTGTTGTTGCAGACAAATCGACTTGCACCACCTTTGCATCAAATATAACTCCCTGTCCGTATGCATCTAGTGTTATGTGAGCGTCCTGTCCTATTTTTATTTTCGCAATATCCGATTCGGCGATATACGTTTCAATCTGATACGCCCCCGATCCGATGAGCGAGATTGCTGTTACATTAGGCTGAGCAATATCCCCTACATTAAGCGGGATTTTGGTGACCGTTCCGCTAAACGGCGCATATAATGTTCTTTTTGCGAGCTGTGCCTGATAATAGTGCACCTGCGCCGCGGCCTGATCAACTTGTCCTTGCTGATATTGAATATCTTGCGATGCAGATCCTGCTTGCTTCAAGTCAAGTTGTTTTTGGGCCGCGCTGATGGCGGTATCGTTTGCTGTTTTTTGAGCGCTGATGGCTTGCTGTTGATTAGTGATATTCGTGAGTGCGGTAATCAATTCTGCTTTGCCGGTATTAAAGCTTGCCCGATACGTCGCCAATGTTGTCGCATCAAGCGATGATCCGTTTAATGCATCTTGCAGATAAGAAAAAAGTGTCAGGCATGCATTGATGTGCGTGCGAGCATGTTCCAGGGCCGCATCTATATCGCTTTGCGAACTTTCTGCGGTGAGCGTCTGCAATTCTTGGCTCCAGGTATTTAATTCGCTTTGAACGACTGCATATTGGGATCCAGCATCTATTTTTGCCTGCGCTGCGCTGGTATCAAAAGTCACGCGCGGTGTTGCCTGATTGGCGTCAAACATGCTACTGATTTGGCTTGTTGCTGCATCATTCGCCTTTGTGTATGCATCACGCAACACATTGCGTGCCGCCGCATAATCAGCATCAATACTCGTTTGCGCTTGCTGCTGTGCATTATCAAGGGCAGTCTGCGCTATGGCAAGATCTTGGGATCGCGTGCCTGCCTGTAGTTGATTTAATTTTGCTTGCTGGGATTCATATTGTGCCTGTGCTTGTGCCAGTTGAGCCCGCAAGTCACTACTGTCCAAAGCGATGAGCGGGTCTCCTTGGGAAACTTTTTGTCCCAAGGTCACGTATATTTTAGAAACTCTGCCGCTTTGTTCAAATGCCACATCAAGACTTTGTGTTGGCTTTACAGTGCCGGTAACCGTCACCTCCGATACCACATCACCGCGGGCAATCTGAAATGATTTTAAAGGCGTTGCTTTTCCTCCGCGGAGTATCATGATTACTATAATGAGCACAAAGATGCTCGAAAACGTGAGCCATTTCCGCTTCATGAGTATGCGCCATATTTTTTTAAAAAATCCTTTTTTTTCTTCCATATGATTATTTGTGATGACGTGTTATTGCGTGAGTATATATCTTTTGCATAATGTCTGCGAGTTGTTCTTGTTCGCGAACCGAAAGCTTTTTAAGATTGTCGCGCATTCTTAATTCCATGCCTTTCATATTTTTTTTGAGCATCTCTTTTCCTTTTGTGGTTGGCATAATGTGCACCAGACGCTTGTCTTGTATGTCCCGTTTTCGCGTCGCAAGACCCAGTTTTGCCAATTCATTTACCATAGCAGTCATTGACGGCATGGTAATTTGCAGAATATCTGCGAGCTCTTTTACCGTCGGTTCACCTCGCTCATGAATAAAGTGCAGTACCATTGTTTTGAGGAATGATACCTCCCTAAAGTTCTGCCGCTGATGTGTCAAAGAGCGCATCAGGGTAAGCGTTTCCACGATGCGATCAATAGCGGTTTTTTTCTTTGCTGTTTTGAGCATAATACTTAGATAGTCTAAGTATATATATTGGCGATACCATGTCAATATCATTTGTGCATAAAAAATGCACCCGAGGGTGCATCTTATGAAATAGAACGTTGTTGCAGTGCAACAACTTTTTTCTTTATCCTCTTTCTTTCTTTTTCTTTTTTTCTAGTGACTAAAGAAAGTTTTCTATTGAGTGTCAGTTTCCATATATTGAAATGTTCCCTTTTATCCATAGACTTTTCAAGTAACCCTTTAAGAGCTATGGGGCATTCGCACACAAAACGGAAATTTTCTTTAACATCAGGCAGTCGACAAAATTTTATATTATCAAGCTCACTCATATTGCCTAATGTGTGATACAGATGTGACTGTTGCGTAGTCATCTAGACATTCTACATAATATTGAGGCATAACCCCTCCTTTTTTAGTGTTCTAAAATAATTTGTCATCCCATCGTATGCCTATTTTATCACCTCGTCAAACAAAAACTCCCTAGAAAATATCTAAGGAGTTTTTATGTAAAAATCTTATTCAGTTTCTGTGGTAACGCCGTCAAAATGTTCTTCGTGCGCTTCCGCATCTGCCTTAGTTGGGTGCACCGTATCCTTTTGGTGATTGGGTATGGAATACACCGTGTAGAGTTTCATCTCATCAGTAGCAGATGTGTTGATGATGTTGTGCCGTGTACCGGCGGGCACCACGATAGCCGATCCATCCTCAAGTGGATATTCGACGCCGTTCAAGACAGTCTTGCCCGTCCCCTTTTCAATGCGCAAAAATTGATCGAGCCCGTGTACTTCTTCGCCGATATCTTCGCCTGGTTTTAGGGACATGAGCACTAACTGGCTGTAGTGCGCCGTATAGATGACCTTTCTGAAATTCTCGTTTTCCAGAGAATCCTTTTCAACGTTAGTAACAAATCCTTTCATATGTTTATGTGTTTATGTGATTACTTATATAGAGACGATGCATATCCCAGTATAGCATGTATGGCGCCTCAAAGCATTGTTTCGGCGTATGTGAAGTTATGACAGCATGTTTTTTAAGACGATGGCTTCGTTGTGTTCTTCGTCTTTTGCCGCGTAGAGCAATGTGATGTTCTTTTGTTTCTTCACAATTTCTTTTAGTTCATTGAATGCCTCTTTGTTCCTTTTTATTTCGGCTCTGTATTTTGTTTTAAACGCCATCCATTTTTTGGGATCATGCCCAAACCACTTTCTCAATACGTCAGAGGGGGCAATACCTTTTAACCACAAATCCAAGGCTGCTTTTTCCTTGGAAACACCTCGCGGCCACAGACGATCGACCAAAACTCGAAAACCATCACTCTTGTTCGGTTTTTCATAGATGCGTTTAAGGGTAACCATGGATATATATACTGTACTACAATTTTATAATAAAAATATTTGATACAGAAGCAGGTGTTAGCATAGTACCTCAAAGGCGGACATGATGTCCGCCTTTGTTTTTTATAACTGGAGGCGTGTATTAAACGAAGTTCGAATGTATTTCGGACAAAATCCGCAGGATTTTGACGAATGACACGTGCGCCTCGCATTGACCGCTCGCATTCGCTCACGATACCTGCTTTGTGGCTTCGTTTGAGCCTTGTGGTAACTGTAAAATGCGGATTGTGTTGGGCACAAGTAAATCTATATGTGCTTGCCCCCTCCGCTCTGTGCGCGCGCAAGCCCGCCCGCTACCGCGGGCGGCTCCCTTACTTAAAGTTTCTTCGGTTCAATTTTCCGTTTTGTTTTAACGTCATTCAAAAATATCTTAGAGCTATCAACATTTCCGCTATAGTAGTACGAGAGCGAGTTTTCCTCAAAATTGTAGACCATATTCTTTTTCAAAAAATGATCCAGAATTTCACGTCCCTGCTTTTCAAGTAATTCTTTCTTACCTTCTGGCAACTCTGTCGCGTCATAGAATTCTTGCTTGAAGCCCTGATACAACTTTGGGAAAGCCTCGGCCAATTTTGAGAAAATAGGTATGTGCAAATCCTTTGCTTGTGCCTTGTTTTGCTCTTCAGAGAAAGCGTAAGAACCGAACACAAAGAAATAAACCAGAATCATCGCTGGGGAATACCCTTTATAGTTAGGCATAATTCCGTCACCAAGAATTTTCTTTTTTAACTTTTTAACAAAAGTGGAGTAGGCAATATTTGTCTTAAAACCGTCCTTTTGTATTTCAAGAAAGTGATCATACAACTGATACACTTTCAATCTAAATATCTCCTCATTTTCGATTTTGTATTTACTTATTGAATTGTGGAAAAGGTCATACAAAAATGTTCCTGTATTTTCTCTTACCTTTTTGCTCTTGTCCTTTGTTCTAACGCCGCATGTGTAATACCAACCAAACCCTTCGACACGATCTATAAGCATTTCTAATTGTTTTTGGTCATAGCATGATTCAATAAACCCTCCGATTTCCTTAAAGAAAATACCGATCAACTCATCATTGAGTTCATAGTTTTTCTGGTAACCATCTTTTAAGCTAACGTGGTTATTTTCCTGATACACTAATCTAAAGTATCTGGTAACTAGAGAAATATAGTTTAATTGACCAACACTGGTTAAGCCATTGAACCCGTACTCTCCAAACAAAACTTGCAATAGCGAATTATTTTTATCTTTTATCATTGCGTCATCAAGACAAAATAAGCCATTCGGGTAAATCTTTTCTCCTATAAACATATTCAGAAATGAGTCACTATTTTCTAATGACTTAACCATCAGCCGCTTTAGAAAAAATTCTATATGAGACAAATCCTGCCCGCCTTGTTTTTGCTTTTCTCTATAAAAATCTATAGTGCGCCCAAAGACAAAATAAGATTCGGAAAAATGTTTGAGAAAAATATCACTAGCAAAATCATTTCTAAATATTTTTTGCACGTCTTTATTACTCAATGAAAGATCGAGTAAGTTTTCAAACAATTCTATGGATCCTCGAATAATTTGCACTTTGTCTAAATGGGCGTTAGACAAAGTTCCGGCTAAAATATCCTGGAAAATAGCAATTTGATTTTTGTTGAGTCGTTCAAGTGGATTAAGAATTACCCATAGGTAAATCGCTATCGCTACACCCATAAAAATTGCACCCCCAATTTCAAAAATGAATGGGTATCCAAGAAAAAGTCCGTCTAATTCTCCAAAAAATGCTAAAATTATACTCCCGACAGCGAGCCAAAGGGCCAACTTTCTTTTCCTATAATTCAAGCTGAACCTTAGCTCTCGTCTGTTTGAAATAAATTCAATAAAAGCAACAACTATGGCAATAGCTGTAATTGCGACGCCTAAATTGTATGAGGAATGGGTCTTCCAAATCGGATTATCCAAGATGGTGGCAGTAGTGTTACTAGACCATCCCTGTACACTCGTTAGAAATTGATAAAGACATTGATTCATTTATTTTTATCGATTACCTTTTGCCCGATTATGGGTTTTGCACAACATCTCGCAATTCTTTGCCGAAGTAGCACCGCCCTTACTCCATGCTAACACATGGTCAGCTTCCATTTCGCCAAAACTCCAAATTTTTTCCTTGTTAGAGTCATGCCTAACGGCACAAAGCGAGCAGTTTGATTTTTCTTTAGCTTCTGCTTCTTTAGTTTGTTTTGCGTTCGCGTATGCACTCAATGTTTTTACCAAGTTTGGATGCTGAAGTACTCATATCTACATGTGTATTATAACCGAATATTGCATCTTATAACAATATTGTCATATATTACAAATATGCAAATATTAAAGCGCCGGAACCAAAACAAAAAATTTCCTTTTTTCAAATATTCCACCTCGCGCCGACCCTATTTCGACTTTTGATTTCGATTTTTAATTTTGGCGGAGAGGGCGGAAAGGTTGAATTTGGCCTCGACTAAATTTTTTCCGTCGAAAAAATTTGTCTGGCCACCACCTCATATACAATTCTGTTGAATTGTATATATTCCGGTGTTCAAATCCCGATTGGCTCACAAGCAGTTGTGAGCCTCCCCTCTCCGCCATACATGCAAAAGCCCCTTTATAGGGGCGTATTTATTGTATGGCGGAGAGGGCGGGATTTGGCTACAAGTAAATTTTTCTTCCGAAAAATTTCCCGCAGCCCGCCCCTCGCGGCGCTTCTCGCCATATCGCTCGTCGCGCAGCGCTGCGGTCTTCAAATCCTCCACGTGAGTGAATCAATTCACTCACTCTCTCCGCAAAATTAAAACCCGCATATAAGCGGGCTTAATTTTGCGGAGAGGGCGGGATTTGAACCCGCGATACCTTGCGGTATACCCACTTTCCAGGCGGGCGCACTAGACCACTATGCGACCTCTCCATATATCTCGTTTAGTGCGTGTTTCAATTTTCCTTTCAGAACTTCACGCCCATGACCAGTTTTAAAATATTTTTCTGCCTCCTGAGCATCTTTCTTGTTACTATAAGCTTCATAAAATATCAAATCAAACGTTCCATTTTTTGATGTAAAGTCCGAATGGCCAGCTTGATGCTCTTCAATCCTGCGTTTAAGATTGTTGGTAAATCCCTTGTATAATTTTCCATTTTGCTTAAAGCGCAAAACGTAGAAGTAATACATTTCTTATTGACCACTTCCGCCTCACCGGCGGATGCGCCGACGAGGCGCAATGCGACCTCTCCATATATCTCGTTTAGCGTGTGCGCCGATGAGGCGCAACGTGTAGAGCATAGCAAAGCGATATGCGCTATGCAAGAAAATACTTCGTAACAAAACAATGTGCGTATATGTATTAAAAGGTATAGGTTTTAATATTCGCTTTGCTTTGGATATGCATAAAAGGTCGATCCAATGATGCAATCATTATAAAAAATAATTACGTGTACTACTATATGAAAAAAATGACATGTTCCCAGATGGGCGGTCCTGCCGCGTGCAATACCATACTCACCGGCAATACGCCCGAAGAAATAGTACAACACGGCATGAAACACATTGAACAGGCCCATCCTGATATGGCAGAAAATATAAAGGCAATGTCAAAAGAGGAAACTGAAAAATGGATGGAGGAATTTAAAAATAAATGGGATGCCACCCCCGACATATAGCAGATTATTCATTGCATATTTTTTACATCTCTTTTCCTGTATACTGTTTCTTATATGACTATTACCAAATTTGGGCAATGCTGCATGCTCATTGAAGAAAATGGCCTGCGTATTCTTACCGATCCAGGCATGTTTTCGACGCAGCAAGATACCATTACTCATGTTGATGTTATCCTCATCACCCATGAACACGGTGATCATTTTCACGTGCCTTCGGTGAAGGCCGTGCTTGCCAACAACCCGGAGGCAAAAATCATCACCAATACTGCTGTAGGAAAATTACTTGCAAAGGAGGGTATGACGTCATACACGCTTGTCGAGCAGGGCGATCATATTGAAGAAAAAGGAGTTTCTATTGAAGGGTTTGGCAATGAGCATGCGGTTATATACAAAACACTTCCCATTGCCCAAAACACCGGTTACTTTATAGCCAACCGTTTGTTTTATCCTGGAGATGCGCTTACCAATCCCGGTAAACAAGTGGAGATATTAGCGTTGCCGGTTGCAGGGCCGTGGCTAAAAACATCAGAAGCAATTGATTATGCTTTGGAGATTAATCCAAAAGTATGCTTTCCGGTGCACGATGCGGTGCTCTCTCATCCTGATATAGGTATTTTTGCTCCCCGCATGATACTGCCTTCCAAGGGCATTGCGTTAAGGGTTTTGGAAATCGGTAAGGAAGAAGAATTTTAAAAATCTCCCTCTGATATAGAGGGAGTTTTTTTATGTTCTTTCGATGTCGGGAATCGAAAGATGTTTATTTCCAAAAAAATGGTGCTATACGAAGTTTTTCGGGAAGTCTGTTGAGGCCGGGTATGTATGGAAATGCCACCAACAGAAGCATCAGAAATCCAAGTATTTCGGCGCCATCACGATCTTGATTAGGATCAGTTGCCAACAATGTATGATCCAAAAGCCCAATGGGTGCCAACCACCATGCACCCGGTAATCCCCCGCTTTCTTCGCGCACCATGCCATACTGATCAGTGGTTATGCCCAAGCGTTGCGCATGGGCTTCGAGAACGCCGGTATCAGAAAGAAATCGATCAACATATGTGGCATTCAGCGCGTTTGTTTGATTGCTTTGCAGACTGGTTTGATACAGACCGCTTTGCGCCATGTGTACCAATGTGCTGATGACTGCAATGACGGGATTAGCGGTATCCGCATTATTGAGCACTGCATGTTGTTGTGAAAAATAACCCATTGCATCTTGTATTTGTTGTTGCTGCACGGCGGCGGGCTCTTGAGTCCATACCGCAAACATGTCCTGTCCCTCGATTGTTTGCATGTATTGCCTGTATGGATGGGCGATGTATATCGTTTGCGTATCGTAGGCATAGGGATCGATACCATCCATATAGGTAGCGGTACCCGATGTATGATTCATTTCTTGAAGCAATGTTTGTGCTACCAGTGAGGGACTGTCTTGAGCAACACTTTGGATGGTGGTGGCGATAATGAGCGGCGATGGAAAAAGAAATGCCAATAAAATAATAACACCTGTTATAATTCCTCCGCGAACAAAAAGAATGCGGTGCTTTGCGGGAACCATTTGATATGAGGTGCTTTTTTGATACGGGCGGGCAATTCCCAGCGTACGGACTAGTATATAGTGCAGTGCAAGAAGTCCCACAATAATGAATGGAATAAGAATAATGTGAATGCCGTATATTTGGGCATAGTTAAGATTATTGATGAATGCGCCCAGTCCGCTACCGTTGTATAAATCCGATGCCTGTAAGGCGCGCCATTGCGATGAAAAATCGCCGCGCAATCCATATCCGAATTCCGCCTCAAAAAATGCCGCAAAAAGCATGAGCGTGCCGATGACCCACGTGCGCCGTCGCGGTTTTCGAAAGCCCGATGTTAAAAATACAATAAGAAGATGCAGGAAAATGAAAAATATAAACGCCTGTGCTGACCACAAATGTACGCTTCTCAAGAACAACCCCGCCTGCGTGGTAAGCCACCAATGGGGACCAAAAAATACCATGACCAATCCGGAAAGTATTAAAAGCAATAGCGACGTCATGGAAAGAAATCCCATGGAATAAAATATCTTATTCGCGTATGCGGGAACTTCTTGCAACATAAATCCTCGCAAAGTCCCCCACAGAGAAACTGGTTGTAATGGTGTTTGTTCTTCCATATATGTATCTGCATGTACGGCACGCGGTGTCGTACATAGTGCGCGCTTATAAAAAATTAGATTTGGAATCCAAATGCGTTTTTATTCTCATCGTCGGAGCTGACATTAATAACCCCGTTTGTTTTTTCATAATTGGTAAGGTTTTCTTGCATGGCAGCAAGCATCCGCTTGAAGTGAGCGGGTGTGACGATGATGCGTGACACGAGCGTCGGTGCAGGTTGTTGTGTGAAAATAAAATCTAATACGAATTCATCGGGAGTGTGGCTCGCCATCAATGCATTGGCATAATGCCCTTGCAGGGTTTTGTCATCGGCCTTGATTTGTACTTGCTGTTGATTTTGTGACATCTGTTAAGTATAGCGCATTATGCGTTGCATGCTAAGTAACAATAATTATATATAACTATTTTAAACAATTTAATCACTTATTTGATGATAATATATCTTTTGGTTATTGTGGATGAAGTTATCCACATATAAAAACGCCCTGATAGATAACCTATCAGGGCACCGATGGCACCCATCTTTGCAGTGTGCCACAGCGGGAATCATCCACTGTTTCATAAATCTCACCTCCTTTATTTGTGTTCTATGGTTAAGCATAGCACACCTGTCAAGGGCTGCGGTTACAATAAAGCCCATGATTGCCGAAGCAAACCATGGGCTTAGAAAACTATCTAACAAGAGCGTTTCCTGCGCTCTACTCTCCTTTTATGAAGAGTATGAGCGAGGTCATTTAAAATGGTCCAATAATCAAAGAGGTTGCCCTTTGATATTTCCCCTCTTTTTATATCGACTATTTTAATAAGGAGTCGAGCATGCATACGAGCCCAACAAATTTGATATCCGTTGTTTTTATACTGAATCCCATCAATAGTTTCCCATAATTTTATGATTTGATAGGTAAAGTAGATTTCTCTACTTTCTTGTGAAGCCGAATCATATCCATATTGAATATGGTCACACATACGACCATAATCAGTCTCTTTCCAATAAACCCACAAATCATCCACAATCGTGGCTTCCTCCATTTCCATATACTCAATGGATAATGGGTCAGGCAATATAACATTCCAAAATATATCTGGAATATCCTTTAGTAGAGATTCTTTAGGCTCTACCTTTTTTTCTTCCGGTGTTTTTTTGGGTAATAAAGGAACGGGCTCCAGAACAACAATGTTTTTTTCTTCAATTTTTTGTTCTTGAGTTTGAATGGGTTTTGTATCTACTACTATAAACCCTTTGGTTTCTGGAATATAATACCCATCAAATAAGAGTTCCTTTCCAGGGACAAAGTCATATTCAGGCTGTGTCGACTTCCTATCTTGAATGTTTTTATTTTTTCTGTGAAAAGCGGGTATGAGTAGTAACAGTAATAACCACGGTATGGGGATTAGTGTTATGTTGTTATTTTTTCCAGCCAAATCAAATGTAATAGTTACCGATCTCTTTGAACCGACAATCCTATCAAATATGACTTTGGCGCTTTTGCCCATGGCACCGTTGTTATATGCAATAACGGCGTGCCATACGCGCTCTGTAATGGAATGACCTATATACCCTTGCATTGAAGCAACGGAATCCAAGACTTTCCACTCAGGAATGCTCAATTGAAGCTCCTCAACCGATATCCATGTTCCCCATTCTTTTGAATGCGCATTGAGCGTATCGGCCATTTGAGTAAATCCATCACTTGCAAGAAACGAGGCGGTATATCCTAGACATGCGTGCGCACGTCTATCAGCAAGAGCCAAATTTTGAATATCTATCGCACCGTTTTCAAGAGTCATAAATCCTTTTAATTGTGGGCCTTCTGGGGAAGCAAATCCTTCTGCATGAAAGTTTATGATTTCAAAATGGTGTATCCTAGAATCAATAGGATGGTTAAGGCGATACACTTCTTTATTCATCTCAAAACCTTGTAAAGCATTTTTAAGTTGCTTTTGAAGTTCGTTTGAAATAAATTTGGAAGCTTTGGGATAATCTTCAATGCGCAGTGCTTGATCTGAATTTTTATCTTGATCAAACAGTCGTGCATATTCAAATGGAATAGAAATTGTTATACGAATAGATTCTTCTGCTATCCGTGGAAATTCAATTTGAATAGGGCACAATAAACTCCATCCATTAAATACCTTATAGCCATCTTTGTTGAGCTTCATAAAACTCAAACGGATATCCGGCCAACGCCAATTTGTTTGAGTTGATTCATTCTTAGAACCAACAAATGGAATCACATCCTGTGATGAGATTTTTGTTTGGCAAAAAATCGTGGAAGAAATAACAAGCACAAATAACAGAACTAATAACAGAACTAAGGTGGTGAAATTTTTCACGACTAACTCCTTTTATTTTTTGATTTATATATTTTTTCAATGTTCAGTGACTATATTATAGCATAATTATATATTTTTGTAAATATAACAAAAGCCACGTATTATGCGGCTTTTATTATATAACGCTTATGTATATCTTACTCTCCAGTCCCCACTGCATCAGCAACCGATGCAAAGCCGTCTTTTTTGAGCAACGTCGCAAGTCCTTTGTCTATCTCTTTTACAATCCCCGGTCCTTCATAAATCATACCTGTTATCAATTCAATTAACGATGCACCAGCACGGATTTTTTCATATGCATCTTGAGCTGAAAATATGCCCCCAACACCAATAATGGGATATGTTCCTTTGGTCAGTGTGTAGACTTTTTTAATGAGTGATGTGGAAAGATCTTTTATGGGTTTTCCCGAGATGCCTCCGGCATACTGCTCTATGGTGGATATTGATGTATGAGAAAGCAATCCTCTGTTTTGAGAAAGATTTGAAATAATAAATCCTTTCACGCATGGATATTTTTTTACCAACGATAATATTTCATCCAACATTGCATCGGTGATGTCGGGCTTTAATTTGAACACGATTGGTTTTTTATATGAAGACGCATCATATGTCTCCTGAAGGGCATCAAGAAAATTTTTTAAAAGTCCCATATCTTCACACAGCAATACGCCATCGCCGGTGTTGGGGCAGCTGATATTAATATTAATAATATCCGCCAGAGGTTCCATTTTTTTGTATGAATACACATAATCTTCAATGGTTCCCATTCCTTTAATTGCAGGATTGTTTGTTTTGGCAATGTTTACAATGAGTGGAATGGAAGGTTTATTTTTTTGTAAACGTGCATAGATTATATCTACACCTTCATTTTTAAGGCCGTAGTTAATGATGAGTGATTGATCTTTTTTGAGTCGTACACTCCAAGGGCGAACATTCCCATTGTAGGCGTGGCGTGTGACCGATCCCACTTCCATAAAGCCAAATCCTATTGCGGGAATAATGTGCGTTAAACGAGCATTCTTATCAAATCCCCCGGCAAGCCCCACGGGGTTTTTAAAATGAATGCCAAATACATCCGTTTCCAGTACAGAATCTTCGTGTACAAATGATGCCGTGAGCGCGGCGCGAGCAGGATAAAATTTTCCCAATGTCTGCCCTACACGGCTTATTATAGCGTGCGCATGGTCAGGATGTGTCAAAAATAATACCGGTTTTGCGATTTTTTTGTATAAAAACATATTTCGATTCCCGACATCGAAAGAACACATTATGGGAGTTCGCGCAATGCTTTAATGCGTTCTTCTATGGGTGGATGCGTCATAAAGATGCGCACTAAAAAAGAATACTTTTTATGATACGGGCTATCTGCTTTGAACGGATTAACAAAAAACAAATGCGCTGTTGCTTCTTGAGGTTTTCGAAGCGGTTGATCGCCGGATATTTTTTCCAACGCGCTTGCGAGTCCTTCCGGATAACGCGTCAAAAGTGCTCCCGATGCATCGGCTAAAAACTCACGCTTGCGGGATATGGCAAGCTGGATAAGCGTGCCCACAATCGGCGCGATAATGATGGCGATAAGGCCAATGATCATGAGGATGCCGCCCTGCCCTTCTCTGTCCCGATCGCGGCCACCGCCGCCCCACAAAAAACTGCGGGTAAAAATATTTGAGAGAATAGCCAAAAATCCGACCAGCACCACCACGACAGTAGAAAGGAGTGTGTCGTAGTTTCTAACATGAGACAATTCGTGTGCAATAACTCCTTCTAACTCCGTCTTATTGAGCTTTGCAAGAATTCCTGTGGTGACCGCAATTGCCGCATGTTTCGGATTGCGGCCGGTTGCAAACGCATTTGCTGACGCATCATTGATGATATATATCTTGGGCATGGGAATGCCCGCGGTTATCGCCAAATTTTCAACAATGTGGTACAGCTCTGTATTGGTGGCGTGATCTGCTTCGTGAGCCCCGCTCATTTTCATAACCATCGTATCCGAATTCCAATATGCAGTTACATTCATGATGAGCGCGAATATGACTGCAATATAGAGAATGCCAGGATCCTGATAGACGTATCCTAATATCCATCCAATACCGATGACGATAATCAAAAACAAGGCAAAAATAAGCCATGTTTTTCTGATATTAGTATCGCGAAATGAATAGAGAGTCGACATATAATGAGTTGAAATTTACAAAATTAAAAAGAGAGATGCGTCCTGCCTTTAGCCTCCTGCCCTTATATTAGGGAAGGGTAAATATGTATATTCTTTATAAACCTTTCACTTTATAGCTTAGATTATTCTCCTTCTTTTTCTTCTTCTGGAGATTTCTCTTCCAAGACAGATACTGCTTTCTCTTTTTTCTTCATATTACTAAAGAAGAAGTAGTACAAAATTTCCAATAATCCAAAAGTATTTAAAACTAACAAGGCCACAAACCACACCGGTTGGCGCTTTCCTGATGCCTTCCATAAAGACAATCCTTTCCATACAAGTGTCCAAATAGTTAAAAGAATAACAAGTGTCGGGTTTTGGCTAATGATTGTGTTGAAATTATTTACGATAGCATTCATATATTTTTAATTATAGTTAATAATAGATATACATCCTAAAACTTTACTTGTACTGGATTACGTTCTGCATCATTTTCGGTTTGAAAAAATTCTTCTTGTTTAAAACCAAACGCGGATGCCATTAAATTTGTGGGAAATACCTGGATACGGTTATTAAGATCCATCACCATGCCATTGTAAAAACGGCGAGCCGCCTGAATCTTATTTTCAGTATCGGATAATTCTTCTTGCAACGCCAGAAAGTTTTGATTTGCTTTCAGGTCAGGATAATTTTCCGCAACGGCAAAAAGAGATTTAAGTGTTGAGGAGAGTTGATTTTCTGCTCCTGCTTTTTCGTCTTTTGTTTGTGCGCCCATAGCTTGTGTCCGTGCCTGTGTTACATCCTCAAAAACATTTTTTTCATGTGCGGCATATCCTTTGACTGTTTCTATCAAGTTCGGAATAAGATCATAACGACGCTTGAGCTGAACCTCAATATCCGACCATGCTTCTTTGACGCGATTGCGTGTGCGGATGAGCGAATTGTACGCAAAAACAATCCACACCACGATAAGCGCGACAATGATCCAAATTAAATTCATTTGTACAAAATTCATGATAATAAAGTTATTAATAACATACGGCCTATGTCATATATGGTACACCCCTTATTGCGTGTTGTCTACGGCCACCGTGCCTTCAACAATCGCTTCAAATACATCGCCGTTTTTTTCAACAGATATGACGCGTACTTTTTTAAATGGATTCATTCCATTGATTTCAGTCAGCTCAGCAAAAGACAATTGATGATGTGACTCTTGTGCAGAAACACTTTTCTCTGATTCTTTTAAAAATGTTTCCGTATGCACGGTGATGCACGTTCGTTCATTAAGCATGTGCAGTGCTTCTATAACAGCTTGCTGAGGTGTTGCGCCCACAGCCTGCGCCGTGTAAGAACTGTCTTTTCCTTCAATATCAGATGGCGCGACATCGGACAGTATTTCGGTACTTCCACAATACATGTTGCGGTAGGAATCAGACTTCTCGTTATTTTCTTCATACTTTAAGCTATGTGATTCGGAGGCTATGTAAATATGCTCAAGGACCGTTCCGACGGTATCTGGTATGGAGCCTTTCTGCGAAAGTGTTACCTGTTCATCCTCGGTGTATGTTCTCTTTTCAGAAAGTGATTCTAATCGGACAATCGCATTTTTATGAGCTTGCATACGAACTGCCGTGACTATTTCCTGCCACAGTGTATCAATGGATTGTTGATCGACATGTTTCATTTGCTCAATTCTATGTGCACTATTTTTTGGTGATTCAGGTATGGGCGTCTGCGCGTGTATTTCTGTTGCCGATCCAAAAAGAAGCGCGAATGCAAGAGCTTTAATATATCCTGCTCCCTTTTCACGCACCGATTCAAAAAGAGACTTTTTATCCTCAGGAAGTTGCACGAGACCCGCTTCGCTTTCACGATTTTTATCCAGCACATGACGGCGTTGAATCAGGTGGCCGCTATTTTCCGCTGAAGTTTCGTAGATAGGCATTTTTTCCATATACGTACACTATATACATCGGATACACAAAAGCAAACACCCTCATCTGAGGGTGTTTGCTTTATGGAAAATATACATGAATATATATTAATATCCCTCATGCATGTGCGGAGCGGCGTCCTTATCTTCTGCTTCTTTCTTGGGGACTTCTGAAACAACCGCTTCGGTAATAATAAGCATTGCTGCGGCTGACATAGCATTGGTAATTGCCGACTTAGTTACCTTTGTCGGATCAATAATACCCGCCTTAATCATCTCTTCATATTTGCCGGTTGCGGCGTTAAATCCAAAATCTTTTTCCCCTTCTAATACTTTATTAAGTACCACTGCTCCGTCGTAGCCGGCATTTTCAGCAATTTGTTTAAGAGGAGCCACAATGGCGTTTAATACAATCTTTGCTCCTACAATTTCTGAAAGGTCATCTTTTTCAAATGAATCGATGAGTTTTTTTACCGCGCTGGATGTGCGCACTAATGCGACACCACCCCCCGGCACAATACCTTCTTCCATGGCCGCCTTTGTAGCATTAACCGCGTCCTCTATACGATATTTCTTTTCCTTCTGCTCTACTTCAGTGGCGGCACCAACTTTAATAACCGCTACTCCACCGGATAGTTTACCTAACCGTTCCTGTAATTTTTCTTTATCAAAATCAGAATCGGTTTTTTCGAGCTGCAAACGAATTTGTGCCACGCGTTTTTCTATTTCTTTTTTATCACCCTTGCCGCCTACAATTTTGGTGTTATCCTTATCTGAAACTACGCGATGCGCCTGTCCTAAGTCGTTGAGTTCAATACTCTCAAGCTTGCGACCAAAATCATCGGAAATAATTTGCGCTCCGGTGAGTGCAGTAATGTCGGCAAGCATATCTTTTTTACGATCTCCAAATCCAGGTGCTTTTACAGCCAACACCGAAAAGATGCCACGAAGCTTGTTAACAACCAACGTCGCCAACGCCTCGCCATCAACATCATCAGCGATAATCACCATTTCTTTTCTTCCTGCCTTAATTACTTTTTCTAAGAGTGGCAGTATTTCACCAATAGATGATATTTTTTTATCGGTCACTAACACGTACGGATCTTCAAAATCAGCCTCCATTTTTTCGGCATTGGTTACCATGTATTGCGACACGTACCCGCGGTCAAATTGCATTCCTTCCACAAATTCAGTCGTTACTCCAACTGTTTGTCCCTCTTCAACGGTAATAACACCATCTTTACCCACTTTACTAATAACCTCAGCAATCTCTTTACCAATGTCATTGTCACGAGCTGAGATGGTCGCTACCTGTGTATATTCTTTGGTGCCGTTCACATCTTGAGAAATTTCTTTAAGTGCAGTAATGACTACTTCATAAGCCTTCTGCATACCCCGATGCATACCAATGGGATCCACACCTGCCGATACATTCTTAAGTCCTTCGTTAACGAGTACTTGAGCCAATACCGTGGCGGTAGTGGTACCATCTCCCGCGGCGTCATTTGTCTTTGAGGCGACCTCCTTAACCAGTTCAGCACCCATATTTTCTATTTTGTCTTCTAGTTCTATTTCTTTGGCTATCGTTACGCCGTCAAGTGTGATAATAGGAGATCCATAACCTTTTTCAATAATAACCGCGCGTCCCTTGGGACCCAGAGTTGTTTTGACCGCATTTGCCAGTTTATCAACGCCTTTTTTGAGTGCTGTACGCGCCTGTTCTCCGAATATAATTTGTTTTGCCATAATGTTTGAAATTTTTAATTTTTAAATTTTGTAATTTTTAAATAATGTTTTAATTTCTCCTGCCGGCAGGTAGGAATGTTTAAAAATTAAGATTTAGAATTTATTTATAAAATTAAAAATTATAAAATTTTGCTACTTCCTCACTGTTCCACGACCGCTAATACATCTTCTTCGCTGGCGACCATGATTTTTTCTCCATCAATCTCAATCTCGTCAGGGCCGTATTTTTTAAATAGCACCGTATCTCCTACCTTCACCGACATGGGCATATAATTTCCCTTCTCGTCTTTTTTACCGGGGCCGACAGCAAGAATCTCACCGCGTGTGGGCTTTTCTGTTGCGTTATCAGGAAGCACAATGCCCGACGATGTGACCTTTTCCTCATCTAGAGGCTTTATAATGATATGGTCCGATAACGGACGTAGTGTTGTTTTCATATATAGTGTGTGTAATTAAATTAAATAGCACTCTTAAATAATCGTATGCGGATACCGTATAGATTACTTAATAGTAAGATACTGAAGATGTCCCTATTGTAGCGGCAGAGCCAAAGAAGTCAACCCCCCACAAATTCAAAAAATTCTTCTTATTCTCACATTCTCAAGAATATGAGAACAAAGGAAAAAATAAATGCCGCCTTATTAAAGACGGCAAAACTTATTTAATGGAGTGTTTTTTGCCAAAAAACTCCTTTTTAAATTCTTTTGTAACACCCGGTATAGCCCACCATAAGAAGGTGGCAAAACCGGCAAATATGAAATACCTGGAATCAATTTCATAGCCAGTGATTATAATATGATATATAATCGCTAATATTCCAATGAAAAGTAATCCTGATAACAAAAGAAAAAATTTTGCCTCGGAAGAAAATGATTTAAAATCACTTTCTTTTCTTGCAAAAATGTGCGTTTTGTTTTTTTTGTAAGAAGAGATTCCCATTTTCAAAAATAAAAATGAGAAAACTCCAAGCACAATTATTGCTACTAATTCCATAATAACTCCTATTTTATTTTTTTTAAATGTTCTAATTTCACTTTCAGGGTTTATATTATACCATAATATATGCCATTTTGTCAATATATCACCAAAGACCATGGTATGGCCTTTTTCTTAACTTTTTTAAAATTTATTTTCTATTCGTCTTCTGTATGCGCTGGTTTATCAAGTTGCATCGTTTCAATGCCCGCCGCTTCCCCTGTTACGCGCATGACGTCTTTGTCTATCTTACCCAATTCTTTTGACGCAGCATTGTATGAATTGACGGTCGTGCTCAAATTATTGCCCACTTTTTGAAAATACATATCATACGCCCTCAGGTGCTTGGAAAGATCTTCCACTTTTTTAATGATGTCTTGCGCCGATTTTTCTATGGTAAATGCACGGTAGCCATAGAGCACTGACTGCAGGTAGGCGGCAAATGTCGTCGGTGATACGATAATAACATTCTTATCTTTGTATGCGTAATCGATAAGGTTGCGCGTGTTTACCTTGACCGCACCCACCTCGTTAATAAGCAAATCGTAATAAATGCCTTCAGCGGGAATAAACATGAACGCGAAGGGCAACGTTCCTTCGTTGGGGCGGATATATTTTGCCGTTTCATCGATGCGTTTTTTAAGATCATTTTTAAATTCTTTCTGCAGTTCTTCCCTCTTTGCTTCATCGTCCTCGTTAATGACTCGATTATAATTATCCAGCGAAAACTTGGCATCCACGGGAATAAATCCTTCTTTGGTTACGATAACCGCATCGGCTTTTTCGCCGTTTTTGAATTCATATTGCAGTTTATACGCATCGGGCGGCAGAATATTGCTCAAGATGAGTTCCAACCCCGCTTCCCCGAGATTCCCCCGCTGTTTTTGGTTTTTGAGCACTTTCTCAAGGTTCTGCAGCTGTTCGGTGATACCAAATACCTGCTTGTTGGTCTCTTTCACTTCAGTTAATTGCGTGGTGATGTCTTTAATGAGCTGTTGGGAGTGGGAAAATTGCATACGCACCTGATCCTGCATTTCACGATTTGATTGCCCTAGTTTGCTATCAAGCGTTTTTGAAATTTCCTGCATTTGACTCTGCAAGAGCATTAGTGATGCATCGGAAGGCTTTTTTTCTTGCATCGCTTTTTTGAGCATGGCATACACTGCCGCAATAACGACAATCTGCAATACGACAAATATAATAATAATCGTTCCCGCATCCATAAAGATATGTAATGCGGATATTGTATCACTACATATCACAAAAACAAAACCATATTTATTATTTTAGAATGATTTATTTGCCTTCTTGCCTCTATTCTGGTATCTCTATATAAGTTCTAGAAATATTTTAAACAAATAAGGAGTCTATTGTGGAAAAAACAAAGGTTGTTGTCCAGCAAGGGACGGATAAAATGCATCGCCTTACCTGTAGCGCATGTGGCAAACTCCTCAAAGGAGACATTGCTTTCACGAGCAACGGAAAAGTTAGTCTATTTGTGGTATGCGGTTTCTGTAAAGAACTCAATCCGATACATTTACATGAGATTGCTTCCCAGATACCGCCAGATCTTCCCTTATTTGATGTCCTTCACTTCCGTACGCGGATAGAAAAGGAGGAATAGCCATGCAGACATAACGCCCCCATCATTATATGTGGGGCATTTTTTTGTAAAAACTAGAAAATAAAATTTATATTTTAAAACCACAATCCTGACATTCTCTGACGATCGTCAGAGAATGTCAGGATTTATTTTTCTATAAGGAATGTTTTATGTTTTGACGATGCTCCGCGGACGAGTGTGACAAGAGATTTTGATACGTGAAAATAATCCCCAAGCTGGCGAATAATATCTTCATTGGCTTTGTTTTCAATTGAGGGCTTTGTCGTTTTGACCACATACTCCCCTTCCGCTATTTGTTCCACGCCATCCGTATGCTTGGTTAGTTTTATGTGAACGGTGATGCGCATGAGACACGTGTAAAGTAAAAAATTTATTTCAAATTTTTTTAATACTTGATGTTTGGAATGTGTCCAATGATTCAATTCTCGATTCCTAGTTACTATTTACCAATTACCATTTTACTTGCAACTCACAAGTAGCGTCCCGTCGCCGTCTTTTTTCTTTTTGCTTCATCGATAGTCCCCTCAAATATAATTCTTCCTCCTTCGTCTCCCCCCTTAGGGCCCAATTCTATCATCCAATCCGCCTCTTTTATCACATCAAGGTTGTGTTCAATAATGACCACTGTATTTCCTTTAAGTACCAGCGATCGGAGAATGTAGAGCAACTTTTTGGTATCGTCAAAATGAAGCCCTACCGTCGGCTCATCCAAAATATACATGGTTCTGCCGGTAAAACGTTTTGAAAGTTCTTCGGCAAGCTTGATACGCTGTGCCTCGCCCCCTGAAAGCGTCGTGGCTGATTGTCCGAGTTTCATATATCCCAGTCCGATGTTATCCAACAATTGCAGTTTATCGGCAATTTGTGAAAATGATTCAAAGAATATCACTGCGTCGCGCACCGACATATCCAGCACATCAGCAATGCTTTTGCCTCGATACCGCACATCCAATACTTCGGGTGAAAATCGCGTGCCGCCGCACACATCACATTCCACATACATATCCGGCAAAAAATACATTTCCACCTTTTTAAATCCTTCTCCCTTACACGCCTCACAGCGTCCCGGCTTTACATTGAAACTGAAGTATGACGGGTTGTATCCTCGAATCTGTGATTCTTCCAGGCGCGCATACAATTGCCGTATGGGAGTAAAGATTCCGGTGTAGGTTGCCGGATTTGAACGAGGTGTTTTTCCAATAGGACTTTGATCAATAATGATAACCTTGTCGATTTTATCTTGTCGTTCCAAGGTCTCATAGGTGCCGGGCACAACCAAGAGTTTGGATACTTCTTTTTGTAGTGCCTTGGCAAACACATCTAATATAAGCGTGCTTTTCCCCGAACCTGACACGCCAGCAACAACAACAAATCTACGCAACGGTATTGTTACCGTCACATGCTTTAAATTAAACTGTGAAGCTCCCGTAAGAGCAATAGTATCGTCAGCGCTAAATTCTTTACCATTTTTTACCAAACCTGAGGCAACTTTTTCTCTGCCAGAAAGATATTTTCCGGTTAGTGTTTTTGATTTCAGTAGTTCTGCAGGCGTACCCATAAAAACCACCTCACCTCCTTCAACGCCGGCGCGCGGACCAATTTCTATAACCCAATCGGCATGTTCAATGACTCGCTCATCATGCTCCACCACCACTACGGTATTTTGCAAATCACGTAAATATTTAAGTGTAGCGATGAGGCGATCAGTATCATGCGGATGCAGACCAATAGTCGGTTCATCTAACACATAAATAACTCCTGAGAGTCCTGATCCTAATTGCGTTGCTAAACGAATACGTTGATTTTCTCCCACTGACAGTGTGGTTGCCCCACGAGCTACGGTCATATATTCAAGCCCCACATCAACAAGAAATGATAATTTTGTGCTTATTTCTTTAATAATAGCTAACGCGATTGTTTTTTGATTTTCATTTAAATCACTAGTGTCTTTAAAAAAGGCAATGATGTCGCGTGCGGGCATAGAAGCAACGTCATAAATATTTTTTCCTTTGAATAATACCGCCAACACCTCGGGACGCAATCGTGAGCCGTTGCATGCGGGACAAATCTGTTCCCGCATATATTTAGAAAGTTCGTGACGGATAAATTCTGAGTCGGTTTCATAATAGAGCCGTTCTAGTCGCGGAATCACTCCTTCAAAAAATGTTTTACCACGCCACTCGCCATCTTGCAGTTCAATATGTTCTTCTTTGTTACCGTATAAAATAAGCTGACGCACCTCTAGGGGAATTTTTTTAAACGGCGTGGATGATTTGAGGCCATGCTGTTCCAAAATGGTATTAGTCACAAACTGTTGCCAGTTAACACCCATAGAGCGCTTGGCAATACGACTCAAAGAAAACCATGGCAAGATGGCGCCCGCCTCCAGTGAAATGTCTTCGTTAATGAGTAGTGAGAGATCTATTTCCAGCTTCGTGCCCAATCCCTGGCAGGTGGAACATGCACCCTGGGGGCTATTAAAGGAAAATAAGCGGGGTTCTACATGCGGCATCGAAAATCCGCATGTTGGGCAAGCATATCGCTCTGAAAAAGTAACATCTTTTTCTTTCTGTTTTTTGGGATTAAGAGGTTGTAAGTGCGCCACCAAAACACCCTTGCCGATATGCAAGGCTTTTCTGACTTTTTCTATGAGCTCAATGTGATCTTCTTTGGCAATCCTTTCTAAGCGTTTCTTTTTTGTCTTTAATGCTTCACGTTCTGCCTTGGAAATATTTTTTTCTATTTCTATTTTAAAATTAGTCAGAAATCGCCCCACGACTACTTCAATGGTGTGTTTTTTATTTTTATCCAAATCTTTTTGTTTTGCTTCTGCAACAGGATACAACAATCCATCCACTCGTACACGAGCATATCCGGATCGCTCTATTTCTTCGAAAACCGCCCGATGCTCCCCTTTTTTATCGACAATAATTGGTGCCAAAATAGATACTTCATATTCTTTTGAATATGTACTTATGTGATTGGCAATTTCCTGTGGTGTTTGAGCGGTAATGGGAACATGATCGTTAGGGCAATACGGCACACCTGCGCGTGCAAAAAGCAGGCGCAAATGGTCATACACTTCCGTAATGGTTCCTACTGTTGAACGCGGATTAGACGAAACGCTTTTTTGATTAATCGCAAGTGTTGGAGAAAGCCCAATAATTTTAGATACATCCGGCTTTTTAAAGCCACCTAAAAATTGCCGCACATACGATGAAAGCCCCTCCAGATATCGCCGCTGACCTTCTTCGTAGAGTGTATCAAACGCCAATGACGACTTACCTGAACCCGAAACACCACAAATAACCACCAATTTATTTTTGGGGATTTTTACGTCTATATTTTTGAGGTTGTGCACTTTGGCGCCCTCCACTTCAATATAGTCATTTGATTTAGGTGATTGTGTCATTGACATAGCAATAGGTTATTGTACAGGATTTTTGAGTTAGTTCAATGGTAGCTGGAGAGGGATTTTTATTATACAATCATCCTATGACCGCAAAGCTTCAAAAAATCATTGCCGAACTTCCTCAAAAGCCGGGAGTATATTTTTTCAAAAATAGAAAGGAAGAGATTCTCTATATCGGCAAGGCAAAAAATATTAAAAAGCGCATCCAGTCGCACTTCGCTTCAAAGGGCAATTTTGGAAATTTTTATTCACAAGCTAGAAACATTGATTTCATACAAACCCGCACGGAGAAAGACGCATTCATTCTTGAAAATGAACTGATTAAAAAATATCAACCGAAATACAACGCCGAATTAAAGGATGATAAAAATTATGCATTCGTTGTTTTAACCGATGAGGCATACCCAAAGGTGGTCGTGACTCACCAACCTAAAACCACACAGGGTACTGCTATTGGGCCTTTTATTAGCACCAGAGAACTTAAAAAATTTCTCTTTGATATCAGAAACATATTTCCTTATCGTACCTGTAAAAATGGCGTTGATAAGCCGTGTTTGTATTATCACTTAGGATTATGTGCCGCGCATGGTAAGGAAGCACAACATTATTCCTTAATTATGGCGGGCCTTGAAACAAGTATTCGTATGTACAATGGTGAAAAAAAACATCTAGAATGTTATGACATATCAAATACCCAAGGATCACTTTCTGTGGGCTCTATGGTTACCTTCAAGGGAAGTCGGCCTGATAAAAATCTATATCGTAAGTTTAAGATAAAAACCGTGCATGGTGCCGATGATCCACGATCACTTAAAGAAATATTGGAACGTCGACTGACTCATACTGAATGGCGCTATCCGGATATGCTCATAGTTGATGGAGGTAAATCACAGTTATCAGCACTCAAAAAAATCCCCCTCCCCCTCATCGGCCTTGCCAAAGATCACCGCGCCAAAAGTGATGCTTCTCTTTTTTCTCCCTTTGGGCATGGGCCCGTGTCCTTGCGCGTCATGCCGGAAAGTATTCGTACCACCCTCCTACGAGCTCGTGATGAAGCGCATCGATTCGCCATCACCTATCATCGCGCCAGAAGACTTCAAGAAATAAAACAAAACTCATAGCTCATAAACACATTCTCTTTGGGAGTATGCTGTTGCGCTTTCTGTTTTTTACCGTACACTAAAGGATTATCATCAAAAGAATACATTATATCGTTTACACTATGGCATTTCATATATCAAAAAAACTTACTCCTGCCGGAGATCAACCACAGGCAATTAAAAAACTTGTGGCAGGATTTAAAAAAAATGTAGCCTATGAAACGCTTTTAGGTGTTACCGGAAGCGGTAAAACGTTGACCATGGCCCATACCATACAACAACTCGGCAAACCAACGTTAGTTATATCGCATAACAAAACACTCGCCGCCCAGCTGTATGAGGAATTCAAGTCATATTTCCCTCACGACCATGTGCATTACTTTGTCTCCTATTATGATTATTATCAGCCAGAGGCATATCTACCCAACTCCGATACCTACATAGAAAAAACAGCTCAAATTAATAAAGAAATAGAACAACTCCGCCATGCCGCCGTACAAAGCGTTCTTGAACATGACAACACCATTATCATTGCTTCCGTATCATGTATTTATAACCTTGGCTCTCCGCAAACATTTCGCGCATCAAGTATTACCCTGCGCGTTGGTGATGAACTCAGTAGAAAAGATTTACTCAAACAACTTCTTGCACTTCAATATGAACGCAATGAATATGATTTTTGGCATGGAACATTTCGTCAACGAGATGAGTATATTGATTTCTGGCCACCGGGGGGCGATGTTATTATCCGTGCAAAAATAGAAGCGGGCGTACTCACCGAACTGCATGAGATGCAGGCGCCATTTGGCACGACTCGCCCCATAACGCATATAAAGCTCTTCCCTTCAAAATTTTGGATATCCGAGGAACACATGCGCGACATTGCCATAGCCAATATTACACAAGACCTCACCGTGCAAGTTGGCGCACTTCAAAAAAAAGGAGCGATGCTTGAGGCTGAACGCCTCAAACGCCGTACCCGCTATGACATTGCACTCATTCGTGAGGTTGGATGGTGTAAAGGTGTTGAAAACTACACGCGTTATTTTGAGGGGCGCCCCGAAGGATCATCTCCTTTTACGCTCATGGATTATTTTCCCAAAGACTATCTCCTTATTGTTGATGAATCTCATATGACCATTCCTCAAATTCGAGGAATGTACTTTGGTGACAAGTCTCGCAAAGAAACACTTGTCGCCCATGGTTTTCGACTTCCTTCCGCATTGGATAATCGTCCGCTGACCTTTGAGGAATTTTCTGCAAAAACGCATATGTGTCTTTTTGCTTCAGCAACGCCAAGCGAGTATGAACTGAGTATATCATCCTCTGTTGCCGAACAAATTGTACGTCCAACATTTTTACTTGACCCTGACATTGAAATTCGTCCCAACGCCGGACAAATTCCTGATCTGATTGAAGAAATCATCAGACGTGCCGCCGCTCACGAACGCATATTAGTAACCGTACTTACCAAACGCCTCTCCGAAGCACTCGCCCAGCACCTCAAGGAAAAGAAAATAAAAGCGGTGTTTTTACACTCAGAAATAGACACTCTCGAACGCCCTAAAATTCTACGAGATCTACGACTTGGAAAATATGATGTCATTGTCGGTGTAAACTTGCTTCGAGAAGGGTTGGACCTTCCCGAAGTCTCACTGGTAGCAATTTTAGACGCTGATAAAGAAGGATTTTTACGCGATACCACGTCGTTTATTCAAATCGCCGGACGAGCAGCTAGACACTTACACGGACATGTCATTATGTATGCTGACACCATTACCACTTCTATTAAAAAAGCACTCTCTGAAACTGCGCGGCGCAGACAGATTCAGGAAGCATATAATACCACGCACCATACGGTTCCCCGCCAAATTATAAAAAATATCGCTTACACACTTGAACAAGAGGTTGAAAAAGAAGAAGAGCAACCAATACAGAAAGAATTTGTCCGCGATTATCTTGCGGAATTAAAACAGAAACTTGAACTTGCACAGCGCAACCTGCAATTTGAAGAAGCGATTCGTCTCAAAGAAAAAATTGATGCAATCAAAAAAGAGCATGCATCAAAAAAAATTTCTCCAAAGAAGAAGAAACATTAAAGTCCCCATGCAGACGCCTGCTCTTGCAGGGCGGCAATAACATGCCCTATGTGCTCTTCTAAAGGTACCCCTAATTCCTCTGCTCCCTGGTAAATATCTTCCCGGCTGACATTTGCCGCAAATCTTTTTTCTTTCAAGCGCTTGGTAACCGATTGGACATCAACGTCGGCTAGTTTTTTGCTTGGTTTAATAAGCGCTACCGCCACAATAAATCCGCATAACTCATCAACAGCAAAAAGTGTTTTTGCCATACGCGTTTCGCGTGGTACCTGTGATGCATGCCCTAAAATCGCATCACTCATTTCATCATCGATTCCTTTATCTTTAAGGAATGCCACTGCCTGATACGGATGCCCCAAGGGACCCACGGTGGGATACTTTTCATAATCCATATCATGCAAAAGCCCTGTTATCCACCATCGATCAGCATCCTGTCCTGTGTGTTTTGCATACCATTCCATAGCAGTTGCCACGGTATACATATGTGTCCGTAAACTGGGTGATCGTACCCAGATAGAAAGTATTTCCATTGCTTCATTCCTTGTCATAGTGGTAATGCCATTGACTTTAGCATGAAATCTGCTACTATACCAACCATTCTTGAGGCCATAGCTCAGTGGATAGTGCAAGAGCGGATATAATCCAATGCATTGAGAGCGGTCCCTTACGTATTATAGGGAACGGGCACAGGTTCGAATCCTGTTGGCTTCACGCAGTACATTAAAATTCACTCAATCCTCTAGTTGCCTGTTCAAGCATCGATCAGGCAATTTTTTATACCTATGACGTCCGCCTTTATTGCTAAAATATATTTCTCCCTGTAGGATGGAATGCATATGATTTCATTTTCTATTATTAAAAAATCAAAAAAGAGTAAGGCACGATTAGGAATCCTTTCTACGCCCCATGGCGACGTTGAAACCCCTGCATTTGTTGGTGTTGCCACACAAGCGACCGTTAAAACGCTTACCAGCGACGAGGTACGCACGGTGGGCACGCAACTATTGATTGCTAATACCTATCATTTACATATTCGGCCCGGCGAAGATGTCATTAAAAAACAAAAGGGCATTCACACCTTCATGCACTGGGATCGGCCTATGATGACTGACTCGGGAGGATTTCAGGTATTTAGCCTCGGATTTGGAAAAGATCACGGTACAGGAAAAATTTTAAAACAAAAACGTGATCTTCAAATTACTGACGGCCAGCAACCACAACATATAAAAATCACCGATGATGGTGTTACTTTTAAATCGTATGTTGATGGTCGTACATTATTTTTAGGCCCTCAAGAATCAATACATATTCAACAAAAAATCGGAGCAGATATCATATTTGCATTCGATGAATGCACTTCTCCTTTAGCTGATCACATCTACAACGCCAAAGCACTCCAACGCACTCATCGCTGGGCGCGCACCTGCATAAACACAAAAACATCCGCACAAGCCTTATACGGCATCGTACAAGGAGGAAAATTTAAGGATCTCCGTCAAGAAAGCGCTCGGTATATCGGATCACTCCCCTTTGATGGTTTTGGCATTGGCGGAGAATTTGGTGATAGTAAACAGACCATGAGTGCGATGCTTCGTTGGACGCTTCAAGAACTTCCCGAAACAAAACCGCGACATCTTTTAGGCATTGGCCATATCGCCGATATTGAACGCATTATAAAAACAGGAGTAGATACCTTTGATTGTATTACTCCAACGCACTACGCACGCCACGGATACGCTTTCACCTCACAGGGAAAAATTGATCTAAAAAAATCAGAACATCGTAACAGTACACGACCTCTCGATCCACACTGCTCATGCTTCGTTTGTACGACTCCTTATACCCGATCCTACATACATCACCTTCTTAAAGCATACGAAATCACCCCTCTTAAACTCCTTACCATTCACAATCTTCATTTCTTTAATGCGTATGTTGCTCGCGTACGAGAAAAAATAAAAAAGGGACTTCTATGACCGAACGGCAATTTCAGGCGCGTATAGCGCAATACGATTATTCATTTCCACCCGATGCTATCGCGGATAAACCGGCAATTCCCCGTGATAGCGCTTGTCTGCTCATATACAATCGGACTCGCGATATGATCGCCCAAGATACTTTTTTACACCTCGATCGCTACCTTCCTTCGGGCGCAGTATTGGTATTTAATCAAACAAAAGTGATTCCCGCTCGCCTTGCTGTAACCAAAGAAACGGGTGGAAAAGCGATTATAACGTATCTGGAAACAATACATGGGCTGTGGAAAGTACTTGCAGATAGGCGCCTTGTCATCACCTCAAAACTTTTCATAGCCTCAGGATATGTATGTAGAGTAGAAAAACAAGAAGGAAAGTATTTTTATCTCAAACCACTTTTTGATGAAAAAAACGTGACGCTGTTTTTATTCGTTGGGGAACAATGCCACTACCACCCTACATTCACAATCCCCACCTGACTGAAAAGCAAAAACGCTCATACTACCAAACAATTTTTGCAACACAATCAGGATCGGTTGCCGCACCAACCGCATCACTTCATTTTACTTCCCGTGTTTTAAAAAAACTTTCAACTCGGGGTATTGATATGGCATACATAACGCTCCATGTGGGATTGGGAACATTTGCGCCATTAGAAAAACATCACCTGGTGCATAAAAAACTTCACGAAGAATCTTATACGATTGATGCGGCAACAGCGCGCCTTTTAAATACCGCACATGCCGCAGGAAGACCCATTATTCCCGTGGGCACCACATCGCTACGAGCACTAGAATCAGCATATCAGCACAGACATGTTCAATCAGGCAGTGGCACTACCCATTTATTTATCACTGAATCATACCGCCATCGCGTTGCCAGCGGCATTATCACCAACTTTCACGTTCCTCGTTCATCACTTTTGATGCTGGCTAGCTCATTTACCGGAAGAAAAAAGATGTTGGAGCTGTATCAGCACGCGCTGGAGCGCGAATTCAAATTTTTTTCGTTCGGAGACGGGATGCTGATTGTTTAATTGACAACATTGCTGTAATATTTTTTCTGTAGACACGATTTGACATTTTTGTACATGTAAGATATAATCTTCTCACACGTTGTATTAACGTAAAACAAAAAGGGCCTAATTCTTGGTATTTTGTACCACCTCGCAGACAATGCATGATAAGAGGTGGTTTTTTATTGAAAATCAACCAGAACAACAAATTCTCCTTTTTCTAACTTTGTATCACTCACAAAACAATTTAACACCTCCGCGGGAGTTCCTTCAAGGTATGCCTCATGTATTTTTGTCATTTCTTTGGCAACGCATACAAAACAATCGGGAACGGCTTCGTAAAGAGCGGTCATTGTTTTGACAATTCTAAATGTTGATTCAAAAAAAACCAGCACTGTTTGCTGCATGCTATATTTCTCAAACATATGCTTCAGCTGCCCGGCTTTCTTGGGAGGAAAACTAATGAAGGTGAATTCTTTTGCCCGGATGCCCGAAGCGGCAATGGCGCTTGCCAAGGCTGAGGGTCCTGGGATAACGGCAATAGCAATCCCCGCTTTACGTGCGGCGCGTACCAATCCCGCTCCTGGATCACTAATCCCCGGCATACCAGCTGAGGTAACAAATGCCGCATTATTTTTTTTAAGCACCTCAAGAATAGCCGGCATTGCTGACGTTGCATTCTTTTCGTTATATTTTATGAATTTTTTTCCCTTAATCCCCAATATATTCAGTAATTTTTGAGAATCAGCAATACTTTCCATAATAATAACATCAACATCAGTCAGTGTTTTTCTCATGCGATCAGAAATATCACCTAAATTCCCTATGGGTGTTCCCACAATATAAAGCATATGAGTATAGTATATAGTATTAAGCATTAAGTATTAAGTGTAAGTGGTAAATATGTATGGTAAAAAGTTAGAGAATAAAAATATCCACTAAAAAACGCCTTAGTGGGCGTTTTTTAGTGGAAAGATATTATTTCTCTGGATTCCCAAATGGATCTTCAATTTTATTTTTTGCTTTTTCTTCGTATTCGCTTTTTGAAATCATTGAGCCGCTCGCCTGATCGAATACAAGTTCTTCGACGTGCTCATCACCTCCTTCGTTTTCATTGCCCCCGCCTCCACCTTGAGTGGATTCAATTTCTGCAGCAGGTTTAGGAGAGACATCTTCTTTTCCAAACATAGAATAATAGTATTAATTGTTATTTTTATATGCACTTGACTTTATGCATATTTTGTTTTATTATACTCTTCCTTGGTGTAAAAGTCAAGTATTAGCACATGAAAAAATAAAATATACATCACCCTAAACTGACCGAAAGGAGACTTTTATGATAGTATTAAGTGAGGCTTTTGGAGGGAGTCTGAAAATGGCTCTTCTTCTTAAAAGAAAGCTCATCCTTCAAAATGACATCAATGGAGCAACTGTTGATTATTTCATTGAAGGACTAGAGTTTTTGTCGTCCGAGGATCCACATCTTCCTGTTACTATTGTTATTGGATCATCGGGAGGATCTGCCGAAGCGGGCCTAAGAATTTATGATGCTGTGAAAAATTCGGGACTGATGGTTATTGGAACAGTAAAGTCACTTGCCAATTCTATGGCAAGCATCGTATTGCAAGCATGCAATAAAAGAGAAATATATCCGCATGCAAACATTCTTATTCATTCGATTGATGTCACCAGAAATATATACGATGTTAAAAATCGATTGGAAGAGGTGACTAAAAAAGCAACATACTTTCAAAATCAAATAGAAGGAATTCTTCAAGAGAGGACAAAAATGTCCCGAGAAGATATTACCAGAATCATGAATATGGGGAGTGATGGTAAGTCATTTTCTGCGCATGAAGCGCTAGAAAAAGGACTTGTTGATACAATTTTATAAGTAAAGCGGGGTTACTCCCCGCTTTTTTTATTGTATCTATATTAAAAACCATCTTTTAAATAGATGGTTTTTAAATACGAATATACATTCTTTTACTTATCCGTGTTTTTTAACAAACTCAAACAGCATATCGCATGATTTGAGAATTGATTGATCGGTAAGACGGTAGTAAATACTTGTTCCCTCTCGACGCATTTTTACCAAGTTAGTGTGCCTCAGAAGCGTCAAATGTTGAGATACATTTGTATTGCGAATACCTAACTCCTGAGCGAGTCCTTCAACCGACTTTTCTCCCGCTCCAAGAATAATAAGAATCGCCAATCGTTTGGCATTTGCTAAAATTCGGTATAATTCAGCACTTTTTTCGTATTTATCAAAATTTTGTTTCATAGACGTATAGTTTCCGTATATACGAACATATTTTTTATGCGACTCCTATGTACTACACTCATATCTCTTTTTTCTTTCGCTCACGTACATAATACATATAATGATAGATAATCACAATATAAACATATATAGTATCAGATATATCATATATACGATATACACGTATGGTTTTCTATGTGGGTTTAATCAATGACCGCACTCGTTCGATGTTTTTCTTATCAGGTCCTTTGCCGTCAAACCCGGGAACTTCTAAAATAAGAGGTACCTGCCGCAACGCAGGATGATTTATAAAGCGCGCCAATCCTTTGGCTCCTATGCATCCCTCCCCTATGTTTTCATGACGATCACGTTTTGAGCCGGCTGGCGTCTTGCTGTCATTAAGATGCACTGCCCACAGAGCATCTTTCCCAAGTTCGTGATTGATCTTTTTTATAAAAACATCAATGGCACTGTCGCTAAAATCAGAAAGGAGTCCCGATTCAAAGGCATGCGCGGTATCAATGCATACGCCCACCCGTTCACTGTGTACCTCTTTGTAAATAGATGCTATTTCTTCGATTGTATCACCAACCAAATTTCCCGCACCAGCATTATTTTCAATAATAACATTTCCCTCTTCTGTATTATCAAGAATGGCACGCAGAGCACGAACAACCATGTCTCGCGCTTCATCCTTAGGACGCTCTCCTCGTGAACCGATATGAAAAATAACGCCTCGCGCGCCGAGCACCGCCGCAATGGCGGTATGTTTTTGGAGAAGCGTTCGTGACATTGCCGCAAGCTCTCCTTTGGGACTTGCCAGATTGATAAGATAAGGAGCGTGTAAAAAAATGGGCGTAATATCACGCATCGTACATTCTTTTTTAAAGGCATCAGTATCTTCTTTGACGGGAAGTTCTGCGCGCCATTGTACCGGTGAGGCTCCAAATATCTGGATAGTGTTTGCTCCTATGGCTTGGGCGCGATCAAGAGCAGCAAGAAATCCTCCCGCTGATGATACGTGTCCTCCTATGCGACGTTTTATCATGCGTGTGCCAATAACTATGATTATTTGCTATACGCCTTCATTTCCCGAAGTTTCCGATGACTTGAGCTTCTGAGCAATTCCTTCTGCTTCATCTTTATGACGCGCTAATACTGCCATCATTGCCGCCATTTGATCTTTTCCTGTCGCCATTTCTTGTTGCATTTCTTTGGCCACCATTTCAAAAAATTGAGGGTTTTTCATAACCGCTTCTACAATTTTATTTTTCTGTGCTTCGGGAACCCCCTGCATTTGACGATCAATCATTTTTTTTATAAAAAATTCTTTTATCATAGTATAGTGTATATGTATATATTATGAGCAGAATGCGCGTAGATCTTTTTCAATTTCCTGCGCATGTACCCGCGGATCGACTTTCTCATATATTTTTTTGATCATCCCGTCTGGATTAATCAGAAACGTAGTGCGCTTTGCGAAAAGTATCCCATCAGTGCCATAGGCGCTCATAAGAGTCTTTTGGGGATCAGCAAGAAGCATAAAGGGAAGGGCGTATTGCGTGCAAAACTTTTTATGACTTTCAACAGGATCAGCACTTACACCAACGATTACTGCCTGCTGTTTTAACGTATCATATGCATCGCGAAATGTTTGCGCCTCAACAGTGCAACCCGATGTAAAATCTTTTGGATAAAAATAGAGCACGAGCCACGATCCTTTAAAATCTGATAGTTTTTTTATCACACCATCTTGGTTAGGTGCGGAAAAATCAGGAGCCTGACTGTCTATGGATAATTTCATATTCTTACAGTATATCACAGCCCCATTTGAACGAACAATCACCTCATAAAAGGTTTGGCTTATTGTAATAGTGACGTTCTGCACGGGTTACAATACGCGCCATAGTAGCCACTGCCTGTATTGGATATTTTCCTGATGCTGTTTCATCAGAAAGCATAACTGCATCACTACCGTCAATAACCGCGTTTGCCACATCACTCACTTCAGCGCGAGTCGGATGCGGCATTTGTACCATGGATAAAAGCATCTGTGTGGCGGTAATGGATCCTTTGTTGTGCCAATATGCATGACGGATGAGATTTTTTTGAATAAAGGGCACATCCTCTACCGGCACTTCCGCGCCCAAGTCCCCTCGCGCCACCATGAGCGCGTCTGATACTTGAATGATTTCATCAATATGTTTGAGGGCAAGCGCGCGCTCTATTTTTGATACAATTTTTACCTTATCACCTACCAACGATCGAAGTTTTATGACGTCGGCGGCCGATTGTACAAACGATAATGCAATATAGGTAACTCCTTGTTCCAGCGCAAACGCCACATCATCCATATCTTTTTGCGTCATACCGCTGGTGGTAAGTGTGGTATTGGGAACATTGACTGCTTTATGGGAAAACAGTACTCCTCCAATGCGCACTCGTGCCGTTATCTGCGTTCCCGAAACTTTGGTGACTACAAGTTCTATGGCACCATTCGCAAGATACAAGGGGTCACCTTCTTTAATGTCAGCGTGTAAATATGGATCGTCAATATGAATAATTGATTTCAATTTTGATTTTTCAGTTGAAAATATCACCATTTCATCTTCTTGTAAGAGACGCCCTTTGGGGGGCATAACTCCCACGCGCAATCGCGGACCTTGGAGGTCTTGCATAATGGCAATCTTTTTTTTCGCATGGGTGGCAATTTTTTTTAAATGTTTTACCCGATGTATATATTCATCCTGCGTGCAGTGTGAAAAATTCATACGGGCAATATCCATACCCTCGGACACCATTGCCTCAAGAATTTTTGGATCTTCTGACGTGGGACCTATTGTAGCTATTATTTTTGTTTTCATATATATAATTTTTATAAAAAATGGCACCCCATAAAATATTCCGCTCAGTGCTTGAGCGGAATATAAGATGACGGTATTCTGTGTATTATTTTACGTCTAACAGTTTTACGTCAAAGATGAGCGTTGCATTCGGAGGAATGGGACCTTGCCCTTGAGGGCCATATCCTAAATCGGGCGGAATAATCAATTTTCGTTCCCCTCCTACTTTCATTCCCAGTAATCCCTCATCCCATCCAGAAATAACTTGCCCGGCACCCAATACAAATGAAAAATATGGTGGAGTGTGTTTGCTTGAGGCATCAAATACCGTGCCGTCCTGGAGGCTTCCGGTGTACTCAACAGTCACCGTTTTTCCCGCTTCGGCCACAGCCCCCGTTCCTTCGACGATATCAGTAATACCCAAGCCATTTTGTGCCGGTGATGATGTCGCGGCAATTTCTGGCGACGATGGTGCTTCGCTTGATGTTGATGTTGTTGTCATAGTGCTCTGAGTATGCAATGAAACTGGATCATAGGTCAAGGCAACGTAGACGAGTGCCGCTGTGATCACAACGCCCGCAGCAATACCTGTATATATTTTCCACATAAAATAAAAGAAAAATTATTTTTTAATAATACGCTCTACGAAATAGTGCTGATATAGTTATAGGAACGAGGGCCATTTTATCATATATGTTTTTTTGCTACAATAGAGAATATGTATTGGTGGTGGTTTGCCCTTGCTATTGGAAGCATTCTCTTTGCACTCGCGTATGGGGTATATTTTTACATCCTCCTTCCCCATTATGCTCCGCCAAGCTACCACGCATGGCAGGATCAATCCAATGCTCAGATAAGTATTGGATCAACCACTATCTGCGCTCGCGTTGCTCTTTCTGCTACCACACAACAAAAAGGTCTTTCGGGAGTTGCATCACTTGATGCTCATAGTGGTATGCTTTTTATATTTCCCACCGCAGGAAAATTTTCATTTTGGATGAAAGGAATGCTTATCCCGCTTGACTTCATATGGATGCGCGACGGACACATTATTGATCTTACGCCAAATGTATTGGCTCCAACATCGCTTTTTGACTTTCACATTACCACCCCTTCATCGCCCGCCGATATGGTACTTGAAGTTCCCACGGGAACGATTGCTCAAAACAATATACATATCGGAGATGATGCCATAATTACCGCCAATAGTGCCTGCGTGCCCATTATAACTCCTAAAAAAACACCATAAACATTGTTTCTCCACAGCACAACGTGCTCCCTTATTAAAAAAGGCGCCCTCATAAGCGCACGAATGATTGCTGTTACTACTTGCTTATAATCAACTCATTTTACCTAGCACAAGCCCCCCATGCATATGGAGAGCTTGCGGATCGTCGATGCTATCACGTACTTATCCTTTCTTATAGTGAATGTTTTTCCATGCGTCCCCCATAATAACGATGGCACCATCTATAATGTAAAGAATAAAGCTCTTTTGGCAGATTTTTTCTCATCTACCACGTGATGTACTACACGTATATTTTTTATTTCTTTCATGGCGTACTGAGCGTACTCGTCGTCATAACTTGCTGTGGTAATAATGTTGGATACACCACCACACCGCTAATTTTTCTGATAATAAATGCGCTCGTTTGATTGTTTTGGGGGTTAATTGCCCGCGCCAAAATACGATCACCAGGCACAAGATTTTTCGATCCTAAATATCTCGTTTGAGCCGTAAGGGCAATACGAACGATGCTCCCATCACTTTCTTTTACCAAAAGACTTCCTTTCTGCATTGAAACAATGGTACCCGTTATAAATCCTTGTGGCATAAAACCGCTGTGCAATGGAATAAATTCAGAGCTCAATCCGGGATACTCGTCGGCATCAAAAAATATGCGCGGCAATTCCGTTGAACTCATTAATAATACACCGCCCCCTAGCGACAAAATACCAATACCGATAAGGAGATAGCTCACCGGTTTACGATAGGCAAATTCAAAGCGGCGCATGAGTCGCTGTGCGATAAATATCAACACTAAGGTTATGGCGAATAACACCCAAGGAAATGAAGCAATAAAACTACTAATTCCTTCCATGCCAAACGCAGGTAGATCAAAAAAACCATAGTACTCAACGATAAAAACCATAAATGACACAATAGAGAGCAGCAAAATACAAGCAAGAATAAATATGATGCTGTAGGCAATAATTTTAATCGTAAAATACAGGCGAGGCTTCATATGAATGTGCTCCTGTTCGATCCGCTCCAAAACGGTCTGTTCTGGATTATGCTGTATATTATTTTTCTCCATGGTGTTTTTTTTCAAATACTTCTTTCATTGCCCTGACGGCGCGATTCAGACGAACGCCTACGGTTGATACAGGAATTTTTAGCACATCAGATATTTCGTCGTATGATAACTCTTCAAAATAACGCAATACAATTACTTCACGATACTTTATATCCAAATCTTTAAGTGATGCTTCTATTCGCCGCTGATTCTCTTTATGAAAGAAAACATCCTCAAGATTGTCTGAACTGAATAAAAATGGTGTTACGGTGTCAAAATCGATGCGCAACAGCTTCCGATGCGAATCACGCAATCGGTTTACAAACGCATTGTGTGCAATACGATACAACCACGATGAAAATTTCATGGATGTATTAAAGCTACGAAGATTTTCAAATGCTTTGATGAAGATATCTTGCACCACATCCCTAATATCCTCCTGCCCATTCATAAACTTATGTCCATAGCGTGTGATTTTTACCTCATAGCGCTTGACCAATTCTGCGAATGCATTTGTGTCTCCATCTAAAACCTGCCTCACAACACTCTCATCCGTTGCTGTTTGCTCCGCTTCTGTATTAGTACACTCTTTATCAGACGATATTTCATCCATATGTCTAGAGGTGATGGGTTACTGCTTCATACGTTGCCACGACCGCAGCTGTTTCGGCTCGTAAAATCAATTGTCCCAATGAGTGCAGGGCGATTCCCGCTTTATGAAAATCAGCTATTTCTGTTTGGTCCCATCCCCCCTCAGGTCCAATATAAATATGCGTGACGCTATTATTATAAAGAGGCGCCTGAGATGATCCCGAGGGGTCATAGGCAATATGCATCCCCGGAAGATGCTCTGTGAGTACCGCGGATATTTCTTGTGGGTCTTGCATAAGGGGAACGTGCGATCGTTGTGATTGCTCCGCCGCTTCGCGGATTATTTTCTCAAGACGATCGCGCTTGAGTAACTGCTTTATGGTTCGAACGGTTATCAAAGGAACAATGCGCGCAACCCCAATTTCGGTTGCCTTTTGAACAACCCATTCAAAATTTTCTCTTTTTAAAATCGCGCAATAGAGTACTATTTCCGGCATATCAGTATCCGCTGTTTTAATGCGATCGTGCATAGAAAACTCGGCCGTCTCCTTGATAAAAGCCTTAAGTGTTCCAGACATACACACCCCATCATACGAACATAGGATACATGAATCTCCCGGTTGCATCCGTAACACCCGTTTCATCTGATACACCATAAGTGAGTCAGTAATTACCAGTGGTGTGGCGGAAAAATCAAATGTGCCAAAAAATCTATGTTGTTTCATATATGGTCTTACACTCTATACGCCGCTGCTTTGTCGCGATACGCGCAATAATCACAGTTCGTTGATGCACGCGGAATAGTATCTCCCTCTAGACACATCCGCGCATCATGTAATGTTTTTTCAATCCACGCATCATCTCCCGTATAGGGAATAATGGCGATGTCAAACTCCAATTTTCCATCAAATGCCTCTTTATCCCTCTTACCATTTGCATACACAAAATATCCCTGAGGAGAAACAGTAAATCCATTCTTTCGCAAAAGCCATTGATATATCTCCATTTGACGCTTGTATGCTTGGCGATATTCCGCATCAAGAGTGATTTCTGTAGTGGTACTTGTTGCTTTGTAATCAACAACCATCAACTCTCCGCGAGGATTAATCCAAATATCATCAACAGCCCCCGAAATGGTCAGCTGTGTCGGCTGGTGCACATAGGTAATTCCTTTAAAATTTTCCCGCCACTCATGCATCTTTTCATGCGCAAAAGGCACCGCGTCAATCCCATACGCTTTCATGAGCGGATGTGTAGATCCTGCGGCACGGTGAATATCAAATTCGTTCTTTAAAAGAGCATCCACCGCGGAGTTGAGCGTAAAAGGAAATCCCGGAGGACGTCCCACCCCCAATCTTCGATCTAAGTAAAAACACCGAGGGCAATCAATAAATAATTCAATTTTTGATCTGCTTAATGCAAACGGTTTTCCCGGTTCAAACGTGCGCTGTTTGTAATATGCCATACCATCGTATTGTAGCAAGAATAGAGTAACTGCTCAATGCAAAAATTCATTCATCCACTTCATCAAGAATAATACGCTTTTCAAATGTGCCACGATCTTTTGCCTTTTTGGTACGAATTTTTTCTACGTCCACAAACGATATGTCATGCACGTGAGCTAGTGCATGAAGCACCTCAAAAATATCGGCGAGCTCTTCGCTATTTTGTACTTGTATAAATTCATGTACTTCTTCTTGTAGTTTTTCTAAAAGCTTCCTGCGATATTCATCGTGGTCAGCAGTGTGTATAACCGTCTTTTTTCCCTGCGCGTGCACAATAGCGGGAATGCCATCACGAACAAGTTTGTTATATTTAACCATAAAACATGAGCTTTTTTATACTATACCACACATACCATGTTTCGAGTATACTATACTCCATATACCATTTTCATGGATGATCGCGATGAAAAACTGAAAATAATACGAGACGAAGTACTTCGCCTCACTATATCTCCACTGTACGCCTATCGTTGTGATAATAACTATGTTCCCGTTATCGGACAAGGAAACCACCACGCGGCGATTATGTTTATTGGAGAGGCTCCGGGAAAAAATGAAGCCCAGCAGGGACGCCCTTTTTGTGGAGCGGCAGGCAAAATATTAGATCAGCTCTTGGCGTCAGTACATATCAAACGAGAAGATGTCTATATCACCAACATTGTAAAAGATCGTCCTCCGCAAAATCGTGATCCTGAACCGGCTGAAATAAAACTGTACGGCCCCTTTTTGGACCGCCAAATAGCCATTATCCAGCCGCGCGTCATTGTTACCCTTGGACGTTTTTCCATGGTATATCTCATGAATCGATACGGTCTGGATACCCTCAAGCCAATCGGACAACTCCATGGAACCGTGCAGAAACCACATCCCCTTGAGAACGAAACGTATGCCCCCATTATTATTCCCCTATATCATCCGGCGGCGGCACTCTACAACGGCGTCACAAAAGAAATTTTATTTAAGGATTTTCAACAACTGCAATCGTTTATCTGACAGTGGTACCGCGCCTTCGCGCACAACACGCACACCACTCGTATCTAAACTGATAAGCGTTGAAGGGGGTGAGTGACGCTCCCCCACATCCACATAAAAATCAACATTCTCTCTAAAGTACGCGTGTGCCTCAGCAATTGTGTAGGCAGGATCATGTCCCTGCGTATTTGCACTTGGCGCAACAAGCGGTCCTGTGCGAACAAGTAGGCGCAAGAGTCCCTGATGCCGAGGCATCCGAAATGCAATACTTTTTGTTCCTCGGTGCAGATATGTAAATTTTTTTTGGGCACAGGGAATAACAACACTTACCTTTCCCGGCCATACCGTCGACACAATTTTTTGCTCAAAAGAATGCAGATGTATGCCAAACAAAGATACATCATCAATTGAGCCAATAAGAACAATGAGCGGCTTATCACTATCTCGATGACGTACTGTATAAATACGCTCTACTGTCTTTTTTGAAAGCGCTGATCCAACAATACCATAGAGCGTGTCAGTAGGAATGACACCAACACCTCCGTTGCATAACGTTTGGATAACTCGTTTTGAGGCAAGGGAATGGTATGTAGTCATAGTTGTTACAATGTGTGCAGGTATGCTTGAATGCACGTGGTTAATTCGTCTACAGATGTGGTTGCCATAATAGCGGCACGCAATTGCCCGGCGCCATCAAATCCGGACACATACCCATGTACGTGTTTTTTTATCATGGAAAATGTTTTTATGCCGTTAAAATAGGCATCAAATAGTTTTGCGTGCAGTAGCAATGTTTCCAATTTTTCTGCCAAGGAAACAGTTGCTGCATCCTTTGTTGCATCAAAAAACCAGGGATTGCCCAACACGCCTCTACCCACCATAATCCCGTCAACACCGGTTGCCATAATTTTATTGGCACCATCACGCATACTCTGCACATCGCCATTTCCCAAAAGAATAACGCCCTTTTGATGCGCCGGCAACACAAAGCGAGTCAACGCGTCCCAGTGAGCCGGTACCCGAGATAATTCTTTTTTGGTGCGTGCATGGAGCGTAAGTGCCGCTGGCTTAGCATCAATGAGAGTGTTTACCCACGCATCGTCAATCGCATCAAACCCCAGACGCGTTTTTACCGACACTGGTAAACCTCGTGCTCCCGCTTGCGTAGCGGCAATAATTTCACGCGCGCGTACGGCATCGCGACATAATCCAATTCCTCCGCCGCTGGCAATAACTTTTCTATCAGGACACCCCATATTAATATCAATCCCATCAAAACCAAGCGCGGCCATCATCTGTGCCGCGGTATGAAATTTTTCCGGATCACTGCCCCATATCTGCGCGATTAAGGGGCGCTCAATGGCATCAAAACGCAAATAATAACGAATAATACGATCATGGGCTTCCGCGTGACACAATCCGTCAACGGATACAAACTCGCTAAACATCACCGATGGTTTTGCGATACGCGCAAGAAGCTGCCGAAAAGCAGTGTCGGTTACCTCGTGCATAGGAGCAAGGGCATATATTGGTTTTGGTAATGCATCCCAGGAAAACATAGGTGCTCCTTATTGTTTGTTTGGTTGTACCATACATGAACGCATTCGACAATGGATCAATGAGGTTATTGCTAAATACTTTTATGCTGTTGTATAGTAATGTGTATTATCTGACTATGCATACACTTAATCAATACTTCTCTCGACTACATCCATGGCACAAGGACGCACTCCTCATTTTTCTGCTTATTATTCTGGCAACTGCCACTCGATTTTTTTTGTTTGGCTACCCAAAACAAATTGTTTTTGATGAAGTCTATTTTGCGCAATTTGTGAGTCACTATTTCGATCACAGTTATTACTTTGACATCCATCCGCCATTAGCAAAACTCATCATGGCAGGCATCGCCTCTCTTGTAGGAAAGCATCCCTCAATCACCTTTCAATACACCGCCGATGGAACTCCCTACACAGATAATTTCTATGCATTACTTCGCGGTATTGTATCGGTGTTTGGAGTTTTCTTACCACTCGTACTCTATGCTTTTTTAAAAAAACTTTTTAAAAATCGATGGATTGCGTTCATTGCCGGTTTACTGGTTATTTTTGATAACGCACTTTTGGCGCAGTCGCGGTTCGTCCTCACTGATATATTTCTTCTCGTTTTTGGCATTGCGGGGTTATGGGGCATTCTTGCATACCGCGAAGCAGAGCCACACACACGAAAACGTATAAGCGCGTTTATCCTGGGAAGTTTAGGGCTTGCGGCGGCAGTCTCGGTTAAATGGACCGGTCTTGTGTTTTCTGGTGTTGCCGGCTACATATTTCTCTATGATGCCATCGTGCAAAAGAATTGGAAGATGTTTTTTAAAAGAATAGTTGGATTAGGAGCTATTATTTTTGTTGTCTATGCATCCATTATGACATACAACCTTTCGCTCCTTCCCTATAGCGGTCCCGGGGATGATTTTATGACTCCTGCATTTCAAAAAACACTCATCGGAACAGCGGCTTCACTTAATCCAGCGATACATCCCCTCTCACTGCCGGAAAAACTCATCGAATTAAACAAAGAAATGTATACCGCCAGTAGCGGCATTACCGCCACACACCCGTACGGATCAAAATGGTATACGTGGCCTTTTATGGTCCGCCCTATCTACCTGTGGAATGAACAGTTTACCACCGATATCATGGCCAGAATTTATTTACTGGGTAATCCGGCAATATGGTGGCTTGGAGCGCTTGCCATGACGATACTAAGCGTATGGGTACTGGGCACGCTCTTTAAGAAAAAGAAACATGACACATTTTTTGCGACATCAATATTGGTTGTGGGATTTTGGGGCAATTTGTTGCCATACATTTTTATTACGCGAGTCGCCTTCCTCTACCACTATTTTCCATCGCTTCTTATGGCTATCAGCGCACTTGCATTCCTCATATGGCACAGTCTTAAAAAATTTCCCGTTCTTATTGTGGCACTCCTTGCCATTATTACCTTTCTCTTTTTCTATTTTGCACCACTTTCCTACGGTATCCCTCTTGAGATGCACACGTACCTGCATTTAGTATGGTTCCCTTCGTGGGAATAAATCAGTTATCAAGTTGTAAAGTTAAAAGTTGAAAACAGGAAGCCCAAAGCCCATATTGTCTTCTGATTTTTACTTTATGACTTTATAACTCAATCTAGAAGTTCACGCTACTCCCCAATGACCCCATAAATGCGGGAATAACAAAGATAAGGGCGATAAGTGGAAGAACAAAAAATACCAGCGTCAGCACGAACGTCCAATACATATATTTACGGATACGCTCAACCGATTTAAAGACCGCATCTATTTTTTGCTCCTGAGTGGCAAATCGTTTTTCTAATTCAGAATCCATATAAGGAAAGTATAACAGAGAAACAATAATTTACAATTCACCGTCTACCATATAAAAATAAATAAAAAAACCGCCCTGCAAGAAGGGTGGTTTTGTATATCTATTTCAAGAAAGACTAGCGATAGTCGCGATGACCTCCGCCAAATCCTCCTCGATCGCCTCCGCGATGGAATCCACCTCCGCCTGATTGGCGAGGACGATCTTCCAAGGGGCGCGCTTCGCTGACATGCAGTGTGCGGCCGTCAAGCTCCTTGCCATCAAACATTTCGATTGCCGCATCTGCTTCCTGGTCGTTTGCCATCTCCACAAAACCGAATCCGCGTGAGCGGCCAGTCATTTTGTCGGTGATGACGGTTGCTGATGTTACTTCTCCTGCTTGAGCAAATGCATCATGCAACGCCTCTTGCGATGTGCTGTACGATAAACCGCCAACGTATAATTTCTTTGCCATAATACTTGGTTATAACGTAGGGCGACCTCTCATGCGGTTTACCACGTGAGCAACAACCTCTTGCGGTGTGTCAGCGCGATATACAAACCTATTGAGCAATTCCTACCCAGACAGTATACACTACTTTGTTCCATAAGTCCACCCCATAGAGGATCCCCAACTAAGAACTGCATACCTCCCCTACCAAAGAAAAAACATCTGTATTGTAGGACATATCTATGGTATACTCAGGTGCATATGAATACTCTCGCAAAAGCTGATATTTTCTTCTTTATCACCTCCCTTGCAGTCGTTGCTATTGCTCTGGTGTGTATCGTTGTCTTGGTGTACCTGGCGCGAATTATGAAAAATATCAAAGACATATCAGACGCCGCTCACCGCGAAGCACGAGGTATCGCCGACGATATTCACGCCTTCCGTGAAGATGTCGTCAAAGAAGGAACTCAAGCAATTATAAAAACAATGAAACGCATGCATCACAAAGAAAAATAACAAACACTACAAAGTATATGAAAAAAACAAAGAAACAAACATCATCACATATGTCAGCGGGTGAAATCTTAGGTATTGGTGCAGCCGTTGCTGCCGCGGCAGGTGCATATTTTTTATACGGAAAAGGTAAACAAGCACATACACAGGTAAAGAGTTGGGCACTCAAAGCAAAGGCAGATGTTTTAGATCAATTAGAAAAAGCACATGTAGTAAGCGAAGACACCTATCGCGCCATCGTCAATAGAGTTGCCACGAAATACGAAAAACTCCAACAGGTGGATCCTAATGAACTTAAGGCAATGATTTCTGATATTCACGGTCATTGGAAAAATATTCAAAAACAAATGCAAACACCACCATCAAAATCAACTCACGCACCACATAAAAAATCACCGACAAAGAAAACAACAAAATAATTCATTACGCTCTATACCATAACGCCTCCTCTAAAAGGGAGGCGTTATGGTATAGAGTCACTAGACTACTCCATTAATGATCTCATGGCACAAAACGTGCACTCTTTTTTACCACATCCCTTCTGAGCAAAAACGCCTGTTCTAATTTCAGTAAAGACGCGCGTTAGTGTTTCCTTAAGTTCATGCACCTCTGCATCAGATAGGGCAAATATTTCTCGGTGGTGTTTTCCCTGATCGTCCGGTTCTATGAAATCAATAATACCCTCTTCCATATGCCACGCACCATCATGGTACCCATCTAAAAGCATCCGATAAAAAACTAATTGTCGCTTGTAGTCTCCGTTGCTGGTTTTTGTATTCCCTTCTATATCATTGCGCGTTTTCGGTTTTCCGGTTTTATAATCAACCACTCGTACCGTCTGCGGATTGATAAATTCTATGCGATCCAGTTTTCCGGTTAGCGCAACGCCATCATGTGATCCTCCCTTTATGGCGACTTCACAGCGCACCTCTCCTTCGTAGGTCAGATATCCTGTTTGATAATACGCAGCCAAAGCCGCCACTCCTTTTTTTGTAAGCTCATCAAAATCAGCTGTCTCTAATGGTAATTTTTTAAGCGCTTGTTTAAAGGCATTTGTAAAACCATCTACTGTAAGCTTCTGCGCACAAGCATCGCGCAATGCCGCATGTACCGCGGTGCCGTAGAGTTGAAACTTATTGGGAATCGCCGGCAATCGTAACAAATTTTTATAAAAATAATTCCAAGGACAAGAAAGATAATTATTGAGGGCGGTCACACTAAATTCTTGCGATGCAAAAAGTTCTTGCACGTATGCCGTGTCATAAATGGTATCTCGAAGAGATGTCTGGGGTAGTGTTGATTCATATGGTTCCGAATCTTTTTTGTCCACTGTCGTATAATGAGCGCTATCAAGCTCGCTTATATATTCACAAGGAAGTTGTTCTTTGCCATCAGCGCCCGTGCGCGCATAGGTGATAACCACAGCTTCCTGGGCACGCGTGAGGGCAACATAAAAAAGTCTCCGTTCATCATCATCGGCATCCCCTTCATGCAAGACCTGCGTACCAAGCGTATACACCTGGGCAATAAGTGCGAGCGGATTGGGTATACGCTTATGCCCCCAATGTCCGTCATAGGCATGCACAATATAAACATATGCAAATTCAAGCCCCTTGGAACGATGCGCGGTCATTAAACGCACACGCGCCTCAACGGCGCCACTCCCCGACGTTCCCAATGGTACATGGTGTGTTATGGCATCATCAAGATATTCAATAAAATCATTCAAAGAAAACGATGTATGCACTTGTGCCGCCTGAGTCACTAAATCAAAGAACGCCCGCACTTTTTCCAATTTTTCTACCGAGTGAGCATGGCGTAATACATATTCCATAAATCCGGATTCATAGGCGATTGTTTCAATGAGCGGACCACACGGATGATAGTGTACTTGTTTTGACCATTCCCGCAGCAAAGAAAAAATACGTGCAATGGCGGCTTGATCTCGTACTCCCGCGGCAGTTAGCGCATCTCCATCAGCAGCCATATCAGCCAATACCATGCGACGTTCCGATGACCCCTTAATCATTTTATATACCTCAAGCGGATCAAGACCCAAAACGTCAATGTGCAGTACTCGCGCCACCAACTCATCATCACCAGGCCTACAAGCGGCGCGCAGTAACGTAATAAGTTTTATAATATCGTCATCTGCAACAATATCTTGATTTGATTCTATGCGGCACGCAATACCCTTTCGTTCCAAAGCACGAGCGCACTGTTCGGCATCTTTATTATCACGATACAATATGGCGATATCATGAGGGGCAACACCCGTCGCGATACGATGGGCGATGTGTTGCGCCACGCCACGCCATTCATCTTCTTGCGTGGAATATGATATGACTTCCACTTGAGGGAGAGGAGGAGTGGAACGATGCGCTACAAGTCGAATTGGATTTTTGGCAATGTGCGTTCCTACTCCATGTGATGCATCTAAAATACCTTGCGTCGAACGATAATTTTTTTCAAGAACGATGATCGTAGCGCTTGGATATAATTCTTTGAAGTATAAAAAATTTTGCAACGAAGCTCCCTGAAATCGGTAAATGGCCTGTTTTTCATCTCCGACAATGCAAATATTGGGTGCCGCGTCGTAATTACAAAGCAGTGCAAGAACTTTATTTTGTGCATTATTGGTATCTTGGTGTTCGTCAACAAGGGTGTAGAGAAATCGTTCTTGTAATGATTGTAGTAGGTCCTCTCGTGCCTCAAGAGCGGTGGCGACTTCCATAATCATATCGGCATAATCGTACGCTTTTTGCTCCCGTATTTTTTGTTGGTATGTTGCATACACGCGCGCCAACTCCTTATTTTTACCCATACGCTTGAGTGCGGTAGTGTGCAATAGCTTCATTTTGCCCGCGTGAGGTCCTGAGGTGTGATATAAATCATCGCGCTGTTGATAGAGACGCTCCGCGCTTTCAACTCGTTCTAAAAATTCTTCGGGCGATATCCCCTCTCGTTTTAGATTATTAATACCACTTAATGCCGGACGCACATAGAAATGAGGATCTCCAAAAGGCTTGAGCGTATCAAGTGCCAACTCATCAATGCATCTCGCAATGATGCGCACCTGTTCCATTTCGGTAATGGGTTGTGAACCAATGATGTGCGGGAATGCTTCTGGATTTTGTAGAATAATTTCATTACAAAATCCATGAAAGGTGCCGATGTGCACGCGATATGCCGCCGCTCCAATGAGTTCATAGAGTCGCCGTTTCATGGATTGCGCCGCCGCTTCTGTGAAGGTAAGCGCCAAAATAGCTTCAGGGGGCGTATCAGTTTCTTGAAGAATGCGGCCTATACGCAAGGTGAGTACTTGCGTTTTTCCTGTACCCGGACCAGCCACAATCATCACTGGTCCTTGTATGGTATCAACCGCTTCTTTTTGTTGCGCATTAAGGCGTTCATACGCACTCACAAAAGGTGAAGTATGAGACATAGTATGTGCAATTGTATACGCTCTGACTTTATAACACAAACAAATATACTACGATAAAATAAAAATCCGCCCATACACAACAAGGCAGATTTTTATATATGATCCTTACGTCATTATTCTATGCGCACGTCTTCATAAAAATTCTTACTGCAGACGCGTGAGTTGTTGTACGGTGACAACCCCACCACTCCGTACTCCTTGCACTGACACTTGCACACCACTATCAAATGCCACACCGAGCGTACACGATATCGACATCGTATGTGCATCAACACAAACGCTCTGCGGGGTAAATATGAGTTGTACGGTCTGTGCCCCAAACCCCGAAGTGCCATACACTAAATACCATGCATCTTGTTGCTGATACCCTGAATTATTAAAAACAAACGTTCCTATTTGATTAAAATTTCCATTACCATTATATGATGTATTGTATCCTTGCGAGGTTATCATTCCTTGATTTGCCATATATCCCCCCAAAGCGGGAGGCGTGCCGTACAATGAATATGATGTTGATCCATTTTCTTGGACTACCGGCATATATGAAGAAGCCCAGGCAATAATGAGCGCGACGATAATAATAATAAGTATCACAATAATGGTATGGTGTCCTTTCCAAGTCATATAATAATGTGTTTTAATGAGTTTTTATTGGTGTAGTATAGTAAGCACAATGCGAAGGTTTTACCCTTACATTTTCAAGCACGCAAGCAAAGAAGGGGTTTACATCCCCGTCATTGAATGTTCTTCATTATACCACACAATTATTCATATGAAAAGCCCCCACCGCTATTCCCCACTACCGACTACCGACTACCGACTACCGATAGATGATAATCGCCACAACAATCGCCGCTTGCGTTATAAACCATAGCGCATTGGATATCAAAATTGGTTTATCTTTATGAACGATGCCGTACACCAACCATAATAAGTTAAAGACACAAAAAAGCGCCCATGACGTGAGTGAAAAACTGGCAACATCTCTTGTTGCATATAATTTTATAATTTGAGGGAGCATGGTCATGGGAGCAACTACTGCTACCACAATAAGAAGCCTATCCAGAAATCGTATGCCATACTGCGGACTGGGGTATTGCTCAAACTGTTGAGTAACACGTTTCCGCCGATGCAGATGATGTAACGGATCACGCATAAATAAATATTCTTCTAGTATATCACGAAGACTTTAAATGACATACCCCAAAGCACCACCGTCGTTCACGTTAACGGTCGTTCACGTTCCATAAATAATCCATTTTTGGTAACAACTCCATCCATACCTATAAAAAGATAGGGCACCCGGTGTCTATCAAGATATGCCGTCCCCTTATCTTTTCCTAATAAAATCCCGATACTTGCATATTCATCAGCTTTTTGTGCACTCGGCGCAATAACGGTGACGCTAATACTGTCTTTCGTTGATACTCCCTCATGCATCGCCACTTGATGGTGGGATAAGAATGCGTTGCTTCTAAAAACAACTGCATACGTTCCCGATGTCGCAATGGCTTCATTGCGCACTCCCACTACCGTCACAATGGCATTGGGTATTTGTGGATGCTGAATGCCAACGCGCCACTCATTATTGTCTATATTGAATGGCCCATGCGTCAAAATATCCCCTCCCGCATTAATCATCCACCCACTCTTTCTCTCCATAAGCGTCTGCCCTGCCTCATC
>JAJXYJ010000015.1 GCA_021780615.1 bacterium
GGTTGTATGATAATGAGGACTCCACGAGACATGAAACCGATAAAAATAACCAGTATGCGCGCCACGTTTGTTTCATACGTTTTACGTTCATACTTGAAAAAAGCGATGCGAGGTAGAGAATAAAAGTAATTTTCAGTAATTCAGATGGTTGGAATGAGAAGGTCCCAAAGTGTAACCATCGACTGGAACCGTTGGCGGCATATCCCAAGGGAGTAAAGACGAGGACCATAAGAAAAATGTTTATCAGCAGCAGATAAGGCGCCACTTTTTTCCAACGACGATAGTAGATAAAGTATCCTACAAAAAACCCGATGATGCCGGGTAGAAATCCTTTCAGTACTTGGCCCTCCAGAAAATAGTAGCTATTGTTATACTGCATTTTACCGATATCAGATGAAGCCGATGTCAAAAAAAGAAAGCCACAGAGAACAATGAAAAAAACAATACCAATCAGAAAATAATCAGGACGGTGTCCGAACGATGACGATGAAGTTATTTTCTTAAATATATTCATGCTGATTTTTTACGGAGTACGTTTCCAATATGCGCTCCTGATTGCGGTTCAATAAAGTTTCCTTCATGAACAACAGTGGTGCCATTTACCATGACCATCGTTGGGTGCATATCTTTATTGAGAAGCACCATATCTGCGGCATAGCCAATGGCAATAATACCACGTTTTGGAAGTTCCATGAGTTTTGCGGGAAGTCCGCTGATACGTGAAATAACGTGTTCCAGTGACGCGTGAGATGATTGCATATAGGAGAGAAATTCGGGAAATGTTTTATACGATCGTTGTGGTTTTTGTTCCGGGGCAATGGTATCAAAGTTTGGACTATCGGATGAAATGAGAGCACGGGGTGAACTCAACGCTTCTTTTATTTTTTTTGCATTAAGATTTTCATAAAATATAACTCCTCGCAGACGCGTGATTTTCATAAGTTCAAGTAATGCTTTGGGAGAGGTGAGGCCTCGGTTGACGGCAAATTCAGCGAGCGTTTTGCCGTTTAAGAATTCCATTCCGGGAGCGTTAAGAATAATGACGCGCGGCGCTTGTAAGCGTGGAAACGACGCAATTATTTTCTTTGCTTCGGTGGGGTTATTTAATTTTCGATATAACACTTCACGATCTTTCTCTTGGGCAAAAGAAGGAATAAGTGAATCCAGTGACACCGCGCTTTCACTAAAGGGATTAGTATGAAAGTATACGTGGGCTTTTGCTGATTTTTCTTCAATAAGCGCGCGAGCGGCATCAAATGATTTTTCAAATCCTATAAATGGACGGAGATGGCTGATGATGGTCGTAACCGATGTTTCTTGTGCAATGCGTATGGTTTCTTGAATGGAATTGATAAGGTTTTCTTTTTCATCGCGAAGGTGTGTGGTGTAGATGCCGTGCTGTTCTGCGACGATGTCGGTTAACGCGCGCAATTCGTGATAGGTTGTTTCTTGATAGGGGTAGTATCCTAATCCCGTAGAGAGTCCAAATGCTCCCTCACGCAGGGTTTGTTTTAACATGGCGCGAAAGATGCGCAGCTCATTGGCGCTTAATGAGCGAAAGGTGCGAGGATCATTAAGAATGTCTTCCCGCATCACGCGATGCCCTACTAAGGTTCCAATATTAATGCCGAGAGGAAGACGTTGCTCTAGGGTGTCTAAAAACTCCCCTACGCTGCGCCAGTTTGTGTTGATGGCGTTTATTTTTGTCCATGGAATGAGGTGGTGTAGCGCTCCATAGGGAGATGGCGCAAGTGAAAAACCGCACTGGCCAATGAGTGTTGTGGTAATGCCCTGTGTCAGAAAATCTTTATGTTGTGGTGATGAAAAGAGTGTGAGGTACCGATCCGCATTTGAGCCCATATCAATAAAACCCGGTACCAAGTATGATTCGTTGCCATAGATGACCGTATCCGCTTTGTATCGCGGAAAACTGCCAATAGCCATAATGTTTCGATCGCGGACGAGTACATCGGCTTTAAACGAGGGACCTCCGGTGCCGTCTATGAGTATGATGTTTTTTATGAGTGTCGTCATAGTCGCTCAAAGGGTCATCTGTTATGGGGAATAAAAATTACTGTGGTGTCACCATTCGTGACAAAAAGAAGAGCACCAATCCGACGCCGTTCGAAATGGCAGTAATAATCCAGAATCGCATGGTGATACGTGTCTCAGGCCAACCCTTTGCTTCGAAGTGGTGGTGAATGGGGGTTGAAATAAATATTTTTCGCTTGAATAACTTTTTTGAAGTGAGCTGCACAATAACCGAAAGTGATTCAATCACTAGAATTGGCGCAAAAAATGGTAGAAACAAGGCGGTGTTCGTAAGGAGTGCGATGATGCCCATGGTAATACCCAGTGCCATTGATCCGGTGTCCCCCATAAAAAATCGAGCGGGATAAATGTTAAACCATAAAAATGCCAATAAGGCGCCTACAATTGCTGATGAAAAAACTGCCAGATCGTAGTGTTGCATTGCAAAAGCAACTACAGCAAGTGAGGCAAATGAAAAGAGAGATACGCCGCCCAATAAGCCGTCTAAGCCATCTGTTTCATTTGCCGAAAAAGCCGTTGCTACCATAATAAAAATGAACAGGGGGATGTACCATCCGTTAATGCTTACATTACCAACAAAAGGCACATAGAGGATTGTCCATCCTAATTTTACATAGAACCAAAATGCCCCTAAGACACCAATGATGGCATAGAGAACTAATTTATGTTTTATGGAAATACCCCCTCCTTTGGGGCCGATTTTAAGGATGCCCAGCATATCATCGATGAGTCCAATGAGTGCGGCGATAAGCATGGCAATCATGGGCAGATATGTTTCCGCTCGATTTGCAAAATTCAGATACTTCCAAAATCCATCAAAAAAAACATTGAGGAGAAAAAATATAAGCGATAACCCCAGAACGGTTACCCAGATAATGATGCCGCCCATGGTCGGTGTCCCCTCTTTTTTGTGGTGCAGATTAAAAAAAATTGGTGCATCAGAACTGTTTCTGATTTGTTTCCCCGCTTTCAATCGATGGAGTAACTGCGTGATGACTGGTGTTATAGCGAGGGCTCCAAAAAAAGAAATTCCCGTTAAGACAAGGATGCGGATAGCATTGAAACTCAACATAGCATGGTATGGTTATGATGATAATGATGTGCGGTCACACAAGATACTATAGTATCATGTTCATCAACAAAAATACATTATGGTTGTGTCGGTGATTGCAGTATATGTTCCGCACAAGAAAGCAATTGTTGTGTTTCGGTAAATCGATCAGGACTGGAGAGTACCAGGAGCATAATAGGATTTCCCCCTTTGAGGGTAAAGAGTGTAATAAGATTTTCTCCCGATTGATCAATGTAGCCTGTTTTACCTCCAATAAATTGTGCGTTACCGGCAAAATAATCAATATTTGAAAATGTCTTATTTTTACCTGACGCAAGATCGTGGAGTGTTATTGATCGC
>JAJXYJ010000020.1 GCA_021780615.1 bacterium
ACGAAAAGAGATATATACGCAAGTATATACCACATAATGGAGAAAATGAAAGCGTACAACGCACCCTCTTTATGTCTCTTCATGTCCCCCATTACATTTTCAGCGATCGCTGAAAATGTAATGGTAAAAAAAACGAACGCACAATCTACAACACCATAACATCCCCCCTGAAAAGGAATACACCACATCCGCCCCCCCTTTTTTTATATATAAGAGGGGGGGGCGGATGTGGTGTAAAGATAATCCGCTTTCACCAATGGGTGAAAGCGGATTGAGTTACCAATTACTAGTTACCAGTTACTTATTCCCTAGTCATAAGTCATGAGAATTTTTTCTTTCCCTCCCCGCTTCTTCCTTTATAACTCCTTTGCATTTCCCCTTTCTGTGCCGTAGTATAAGCACCATGCATGATGTGAATGCACTACTTTCCATATACGCGCACAACTTCCCCACGGACCAGGAGGGCGCGACACTCATCAAAAAAGCATACGCCTATGCGTATGACGCGCATGCGCACCAAAAACGCGCCAATGGAGAAAGTTACATGACGCATGTTTTTCAAACAGCGCTTTCTCTTGCCCGCTGGAAACTTGATGCCGCTACCATTGCGGCGGGATTGCTTCACGACACCATAGAGGATTGCAACATTCCCATCGCAGAAATTACCAAAAATTTTGGCGAAGAAATTTCATTTCTTGTTGAAGGTGTTACTAAACTCAGCACATTGCGCTACCAGGGCATCGAACGCAATGTCGAATCCCTCCGCAAAATGATTCTTGCGGTCACGCATGATTTGCGCGTTATCTTCATTAAATTGGCCGACCGTATGCATAACATGAAGACACTCGCGTCTCTGCCGCCCGCAAAACAAAAACGCATCGCGGCCGAAACCGAAGAAGTGTACGCTCCCCTTGCCTCACGGTTGGGCATGCAAAGTGTTGCTGGTATCTTAGAAGATTTTGCCTTTCCCTATACGCACCCCGAAGCGGCGGCATGGATTGAAAAAAATATCACCGAATCGTTTCATGAACGTAATCACTACTTAGGACGCGTTCAACCATTTGTTGAAGAACAACTTAAAAAAGTAAATGTTGCCCCCATCAGCATTAACTATCGCGCCAAACGTGCCGCAAGTTTATATAAAAAATTACTTCGCTACGATATGGACATAGAACGAGTCTATGACCTCGTTGCCTGTCGTATTATCGTCAACACCATCGATGAGTGCTACTTGGCGCTGGGAGCCATTCACCAGCTCTGGCGCCCCATGCCAGGACGCATCAAAGACTACATCGCCCTCCCCAAACCAAACGGGTACCGAAGCCTGCATACAACAGTCTTTTGTTTGGAAAACCGCCCGACCGAATTCCAAATCAGAACCAATGATATGCATGAAGAGTCAGAATTGGGAAGCGCGGCTCATTGGTTTTACGAAACCAAAAAAGGATCAAAAGAATACCTGCGTAAACAAGCGGCCGAAGTAGATGGAAAAGATGTTTCTATCGTGCGGCAATTGCAAGAATGGCAAAACCAATTTCCTGGGTCACAGGAATTTATAGAAGCACTGCGTGTGGATCTTTTTTCTGATCGGATTTTTGTACTCACGCCAACTGGAGAAGTGATCGATTTACCGGTTACCTCGACCCCCATAGATTTTGCCTACCGCATTCACAGTGAAGTCGGTAACTCATGCATTGGCGCAAAAGTAAATAATAAAATCGTCCCTTTAGATTACCAACTCCAATCGGGGGACATTGTTGAAATTCTCACACAGAAAAATAAAAAACCATCGGACGCATGGGTGCAGATGGCAAAAACAAAATACGCAATAAAAAAAATAAAATCATCCGTCAAAAGAAAGATAGCTCTTCCAAAAAAAACGGAATACCGCATTACCTGCACCAAGCGTGTGGGTATGCTTAAAGACATTTCAACGGTCTTTTCACGCAATCACATTACCATCACCCACGTACATAGCTTTGATAATGAAAAATTTCCTCTCATAAAAATAACCGCCGACATTGATACGCGAGAAAAAGCAGAACAAATTTTACTCAAAATACAAAAAGTACAAGACGTCAAAGAAATCAGCTACACACTGATATAAAAAGAAAGAGGTTTTTAAAAACAATAATCCTTTCCGGAACCGTTACACATCTTCTTGACGGCGCGGATAAGGATGCATCTTTTGAGCAATGCCCAGCGCTTCCTCCGATGAATAGAAATGAATGATAATTTTTCCTCCATTCGCCGATACTTCTACCTGGACCGGCGCTCCCAACATTTCCGATAAATCCCGCTCTAACTGCTTGAATTCCAAAGCATCCGCCGATGGCCGAGTTACCGTTTCATGGACCGCAGGCATCACAGGCCGCTGAAGCTTCTTTTTTATATCCCGCACGCTTAAATTGTTTTTGGTGATGTCATGAAACAACGCTTCTTGCCGTCCCTGATCCTGCACCTGCATCAAAATTCGTGCATGACTTTCATTAATAGTACCCGCCGAAAGAGCGTCTTGAATGGCACTGGGGAGTGACAAGAGGCGGAGCGTATTTGCCACCGATTCCCTGCTCTTCCCCAAGCGTCCCGCAATTTCTCGCTGAGTCAAACCAAATTCATCGGACAAGCGCGCATAGGCACGAGCCGTTTCAATAATATTCAAATCCCGTCGCTGGATATTTTCCACAATCGCCATTTCCAATGCTTCTGTTTTTTTGAGTGCATTGCGCACCACCACCGGCACCGTCTTAAGTCCTGCCTTACGCGATGCCAAGAGTCGCCGATGTCCCGCAATAAGTTGATACGAGACCTTCGTGCCAAAATCAGTTTCCTCTTCCATTTTTGAAACAACTAATGGCTGAAGAATACCAAATTCCCGAATAGAAACCGCCAACTCATTAAGCGCCTCCTCATTAAATTCAGTGCGTGGCTGATAGGGGTTGATGGTAATTTTATCAAGTTCAATATGAAAAATAGGTCCTGACAACACGGGAATCTCACGACTCTCTTGACGAGGAATCGATGGAGGCACTACCGCATCATGAGCAAAAGACTTTTGAGGTGCAACAAATGGATCCGAATTAGAAACGGTATACGGAGCAGAAAAAGAATCACGATCATCACGATCACGATGCGGTGCGGCAACATCGGGTAGAGGAATAGTAAAGGAACCCAGCACACCCAAACTTTCCCGTTCTTCACGAATAAAAGAAGTGGCGTCTATGACATCGTCAAGAACATATTCATCCGACACCGCAGGTGGTGGTGATGATTGATTCTTTTTGGGAATAAGAGATTCAAGTCCGTGCGCATCCATAGTAATACAAGGTAACAACGTCTGTAGTATACAGAAAAATCAAGATAAAAAAAACTAGGGGGTCTGCACACCCAATCCTCCATATTGAGGAATAGGCCGTTCTTGGGCGATAATCTCGCGAGCAAGCTGCTCATAGGCACGTGCACCCAATGAACGCGGATCGTATTGGATAATCGGCTTGGCAAAACTAGGTGCTTCAGCAAGGGTAATGGAACGGGGAATAGTTACGTCAAAAACGTGGTGTGGAAAATGCCGTCGAACTTCTTTTTCCACTTCTCGTGAAAGCGTTTCACGGCGATTATACATAGTCAACAATGCTCCCGCCACATGAATACGCACTCCCAAGTTGGCATTAATAAGCTCAATCGTCTGAAGCAACTGCCCCAGTCCCTCAAGACTATAATATTCACTTTGAATGGGAATGAGTACTTCGTCGGCGGCCACAAGCCCATTAACAGTCAATAAACTCAGACTGGGAGGAAGATCAATAATGATATACTGATACTGATGCCTGATACGATTAATAAAATGACGTAACACAAATTCACGATCAGGCATATCCATAAGCTCCACCAACGCCCCTGCCAAATCAGGATTTGCCGGAAGCAGATACAGATGCGGCAGTGCTACCGGACGAATAATAGAGCTATATGCAACACCACCAAAAAGTACATGATAAATACTTGCCGATAACGTCCGCGGATGGACACCAAAGCCCGACGACGCATTTCCCTGTGGGTCAAAATCAATAACAAGCACCCGCTTCCCCTCAGCAGCTAAGTATGCGGCAAGATTGATTGACGTGGTTGTTTTTCCCACTCCTCCTTTTTGATTGGTAACAGCAATAACGCGAGCCATACAAATAAGTTATAAAGTTATAAAGTTATAAAGTGAATGCATACCCCAAAACATAAATTATTTTTTCATTCTCATGTGACCACTTTCAACTTTAAACGTGCAGTACATTGCATTGATTTTACCTTAAAATATTGATACTATCAATGCGGTTTTTCGCAGTAAGAAATATTTGCCGAGGTGGCGGTCCGCCAGTCGGCGGATGGTAGACGCACAGGACATCGACAAATAATATAATGAGGCATGTAATTAATATGTCATCATAAGCCGAGGTGGCGGAACTGGTAGACGCACAGGACTCAAAATCCTGCGATCGCAAGGTCATGAGGGTTCAAGTCCCTCCCTCGGCACTACTTCGCTTAATCTTCAAAATATATAATACGCCCATCATAAAATCCCCTTGTCGGGGATTTTATGATGAAACGACTTCTGCTTGTTCGCGTTGTTCCTGCGAATTCTTGTATGGCAGTAACTTGAAGTATACGATGGCTATCACACCCACAATCACCATGCCGCCGAGAATATCACCTGCCCAATGAGCGCCGACAATAACACGAGAAAAACCAGAAATTACCGTTGCAAGCGCAAACCACTTTCCCCACTTCGGATACATCTGCCACACCACCACAGTCAGTGCAGACATGAACATAGTATGCCCAGAAGGAAATGACGATCCCAATGGACGACTAATAAGTAAATGCAATGAAGGAATTGCTTGAAATGGTCGCGTACGCTCAAATATCCAATTAAAAAGAGTGTGCATAAACCCCCAACCAATCGCCTCCATAAGAATTATCCGCCAAAAAAACATCCATCGACGTACGCGATCTTTTTCTTTAAAAAGAAGAACAAAAGCCCCAATGACCAACAGGTCAACGATGTATTGCGCACAAAAAATCCAGAGCCACGAGAGAGCACTGATTGATCCCAAAGAAAAAAACACTTGTGATAGAACAACATCAATTGACGACATGGAAGTAGTAATAAACCACAAAAAATAACCTCATCCCTGAGATTATTTCTTCACAAACGACATGAGCCCCAAAAAGCGTGACCGCTTAATAGCCTGCGCGAGTTTGCGCTGATGCTTTGCACACGTGGCAGTATGTTGTGGGTCTATGATTTTACCCTGCCCCGACACAAAGCGCCGCAAAAGTCCGGTATCTTTGTAATCAATATCTTTTAAATTCTGCGAGCAGAAAAAACACTGTTTCATAAAATTCATCGTTAGTACGTAATTGTTATATATATTAAAACGGAAGGTCTTCTGGTTTTATCTCATTATCATCAAGTGATATATCCGGAACATCTCCTTCGAGAGAATCGCTAAACCCTTCTAATGACTCGGCTGATGCGGCAGGAGCGCTCTTTGCTGCGGTAGGACGGGACGATGAAGAGGCAGTAGGCGCGCCACCGCTTCGTGGGCCCAACTGAATGCGCTCACAAACAATCTCGGTTGTCCGATGATTCTGCTGATTTGCATCTTTCCACGTCCGTGTCTGTAAACGTCCTTCAATGAGTGCGAGCGAACCTTTGGCAAGAAACTGACTAGCAATCTCCGCCTGACGTCCCCATACCACCACATTGTGAAATTCGGTATCCTCCTGTCGCGCACCCGCTTTATCAGTCCACACCCGATTAGTGGCTACTGAAAAATTAGTTACCGCCTGATTATTGGCAGTCGCCTTGAGCACAATGTCAGAGGTGACGCGACCAATGATAAAAACTTTGTTGAGATTCATATAAGTAAGTATATACTCCGTGTTTGAAAAAAAGCAACGAGTGATATTACATCAAAATTTCTTCAAGTTTTTTTTCAAGATCCTCATTGGTCACCGTGTCTGCCGCTGGCTGTTCTTCTCCTTGTTTTTTCTCGCTCACTCGTCGGGTGGTGTAATCGGTCAACGGACGCGTGTCGCGTGCCGGAGGATTAGCGATAATAATAAATCGCAATATGCCACCCTCCAACTGCAGTTCATGATTCAATTCATGAATAACATCAGGCATACCCGAAAAAAGGAGGAATCCAAAGAACGCTCCTGTTTCTTTTTTAATCGGATACGCAAGCGTCATGCGACGAATATCGCTCTGAAACGATATGTTGCAAGACAGTTTATTAAGCAACGCTAAAATCGCGGTAATTCCCTGCTCGTCTTTGAGCAAGAAACCTAATTCATATTCTTTTGTATCAAGTATGTCGTGTGTCATAAGCTATACAGAACGGATTACTAAGAAATAGTGCCTCCGTCCATAACGGCACTACCCTATCATACAATAATAGAAAACTCAAGCTTTTACCTCCGGCGGCACCTCACCCCTCTCTACCACAGTACGCGCCTCAGCGGCAAGTGCACGGTCAGTAATACGTTTACGCGCGCGAGCTTCAATGCCGGTGCCCGCAGGAATAAATCTGCCAATAATGACGTTTTCTTTAAGGCCATGAAGATGATCAATACGACACTCGGATGCGGCAGTCACCAAGACGCGTGCCGTTTCTTGGAACGACGCCGCCGAAAGGAAGCTGTCGGTCGTCAATGAAACTCTGCTGATACCCAACAATAACTGCTTTGCCTTTGCAGGATTTTTTCCTTTTGCTTTAAGGCCACGGTTCACTTCCAAGAAACGTGATTTTTCAACCACCTGCCCGATGACAAACGGCGAATCACCCGTTTCCTTGATCATCACGCGAGCAAACATCTGCTTCACGATGATTTCAATATGTTTGTCGCTAATAAGACTACCATTGGAGAAATAAATTTTTTGCACTTCGTTGACGATATATTTTTCCACCGCCTCTTTATCTCGAAGCTGGAACAATTCTTTTAAATCAAGACTTCCTTCATACAATTGATCGCCCCGTTTAACGCTATCGCCAATTTGCACAAAGAGAGTGGTAATTCTGGTTGTCGGATATTCAATAATTTTTTGTTTGGCTTTTCCTTTTCCTGATATGCTCAACTTAATAATACGCTGTGATCCGCGATCCTCGATGTCCTCAATAACACCATCTTCTTTAGCAAGCGCGGCACGTCCTTTCGGCGGACGAGCCTCAAAGAGTTCCTGAATACGCGGCAATCCTGAGGTAATATCTTTTTCGGCAACACCACCAACATGGAACGTGCGCAACGTAAGCTGTGTTCCCGGCTCTCCGATGGATTGCGCGGCAATAATACCCACAGCCTCTCCCTTATCAATGGAATGCAATCGCCCCAAATCCAATCCATAACATTTTGAACAAATGCCATAGAGCGACTTACAGGTGATCGGTGAACGGACTACGACGTCGGATACACCCGATGCGTGAATAGCATCGGCAATAGGTCGATCAATAATAACTCCCGCATGAGCAATGATTTTATTGCCCACCTTCACATCATGAGCCAAGGTGCGGCCATACAGTCTGGTTGCGAGTGTAAAGCCATACTCATCACCATCGGCACGATGAATAGTTACTCCATCACTCGTCTTACAATCATCTCGATTAATAGTAATGTCCTGACAGACATCAACCATTTTACGGGTGAGGTATCCTGCTTCTGCAGTCTTAAGCGCAGTATCAGTTAATCCTTTGCGCGCACCGTGCGTGTTAATGAAAAATTCCAACACCGAAAGTCCTTCTTTGTAGGAAGAAATAACGGGCAATTCGATAGTTTCTCCTTGTGGGTTTGTCACCAATCCCTTCATACCAATCATCTGCAGTGCCTGTCCCCACGATCCACGCGCACCCGAATCAATAATATCAAAAATAGCATTTTCAGCATCGCGAGTCAGTGCGGCAGGAGCGACTTCAGCGATACGATCCTTTGCCTTATTCCACACCTGAATACTGCGCGCTTTCTTTTCTTCAATGTCAAAGAGACCATTCTCGTATTGATCAGTGATAGTTTTAATTTCACCGCGTGCTTCGGCAATAATATTTCCCTTCTCGTAAGGCACTTTCAAATCAAACGAACTCCATGTCATACCAGAAAGCGCCGCGTAACGGAAGCCAAGCTCTTTAATAGCATCCAAGAATATCCACGTTGAATCCAATCCGAATTGATCAATGTAGCGAGCAATGAGCTTCTGAAGATTTTTCTTATTCATGAGACTGTTCACATAGCCAAATTCAGGAGGAACAATTTGATTGAAAATAAGTCGTCCACAGCTCGTCGGCTCATCGGTTACCGAACTCATGAGTATCTGTTCATTAATACGCAAGTGACCAAATTCCATCGCCAAAAATGCTTCTTGCTGAGTAGCAAAACGCTTCAATGTTTTAGGATCTTCCACTGTACCTACCAATTTAGTCAGGTAGTAGCACCCCAACACAATATCTTGTGACGGTGTTGCGATTGGATCACCATTTGCCGGACGGATAATATTTTTTGAAGAAATCATCCGATCCCATGCCTCAGCCTGTGCCTCATCAGAAAGTGGCAAATGCACAGCCATCTGGTCACCGTCAAAGTCAGCATTAAACGCGGAGCAAACCATCGGCGGAATACGAATAGCTAAATCCTCAATGAGTACCGGTTTAAATGCCTGAATACCGAGTCGGTGCAACGTTGGCGCGCGGTTGAGTAATACCGCTTTGTTTTGAATGACTTCCTCAAGAATTTCCCATACTTCAGGAACTCCCTGTTCAATGAGGCGGTTGGCATTCTTAATGTTGTGCGCCATGCCTCGCTCCAATATTTGATGGATAATAAATGGCTTAAAAAGTTCCAACGCCATCTTTTTAGGAAGACCACATTCGTTTAAACGCAAATCAGGTCCCACCACAATAACTGAGCGGCCGGAGTAGTCAACGCGCTTTCCCAATAAATTCTGACGGAACCGTCCTTGTTTTCCTTTGAGAATATCAGCCAAAGATTTGAGTGGACGATTCTGGGAAGACATTTGCTGTCGTCCAAAGCGTGTAGTGTTATCAATGAGCGCATCCACAGCCTCTTGGAGCATGCGCTTTTCATTGGTAATGATAATCTCAGGAGCCTTCAGTTCCATGAGTTTCTGAAGACGGTTATTGCGATTGATAACGCGGCGATACAAGTCGTTCAAATCGGAGCTGGCGAAGCGATTGCCATCCAACGCCACCATCGGGCGCAAGTCAGGAGGCAATACCGGCAAGACCGTCATAATCATCCATTCAGGACGAATATTATTTTTATGAAATGAAATAAGAATACGCAGACGACTGGAAAGTTTCTTTTCCAATGTTGTGTCTTTCTTTTTTGAAATAGCATCAAGCTCTTTTTCCGTCTCGATGATTTCTTTTTTGATATTTATTTTTTCCAAAATTTTGCGCAAGGCGCCAGCACCTGTTCCTGCTTCAAATACATCGCCGAATTTGCGCGAAAAATCAAAGTATTCAAGCTCATTTAAAATAGAGCCGACTTTCACATTACCCAAGAAATCTTTTGATTTGGTAAACGATGTTTCAATAACTTCGTGTTGTGCATCATCGCCTCCTGTTGCCTGTTTTTTTTCTTTAAATTCAGTTTTAAGACTCTCTAAGGCCTCCTTACGTTTTTCGTCATTGACGCTGGTGACAATGTAAGCGGCATAGTACACCACCTTTTCCAACTTGCTGATGGATGTGTCAAAAAAGACTCCCACGCGGGAATTGCCGGTTTTCAAAAACCAGATATGCGTCACAGGAGCTGCGAGTTTAATATGCCCCATGCGTTCGCGACGGACAATAGCGCGCGTCACCTCAACGCCGCACTTATCACACACCGTCCCCTTGTAACGAAGTCCCTTAAATTTGCCACAATAACATTTATAATCTTTTGTCGGTCCAAAGATGCGCTCGGAAAATAAACCGTCTTTTTCAGGTCGCTGTGTACGATAGTTAATCGTCTCAGGTTTAGTCACCTCGCCATATGAATTTGCGATCACTTCCTCGGGAGAAGGGATTTTAATTCTTAAGAAATCAAATTCTGTAGTAGCCATAGTAGTAGTTGTACCCGTGGGTATAATGCTTATGCCTCTTCATCTTCTTTATTCACCGGTTCGACCTTGAAACCGAGTGCGTTAATTTCATTCATTAACACATTAAATGCTGATGGATTATTTGATGTTTGTATTTTTTCTCCTTTCACAATAGCTTCAAAGGCCGCGGCACGTCCCAATACATCATCTGATTTGATAGTAAGCATTTCCTGAAGCGTATGTGCCGCCCCATATCCCTCCAAGGCCCACACTTCCATTTCTCCAAAGCGCTGACCACCAAATTGTGCCTTACCACCCAAGGGCTGTTGTGTTACCAACGAATAAGGTCCAATGGAGCGCATATGAATTTTATCTTCAACAAGATGTCCGAGCTTGAGCATATAAATGTAGCCCACCGTCACGTCTTGATCGAATTTTTTTCCGGTCTGTCCATCATAGAGCGCCATTTTCGCGTTCTGCGGATACCCTGCCGCCTTTAACTCACGAGAAATGTCTTCTTCGCTGGCACCCACGAATGCAGGGGTGACCACACGATATCCCAACTTGTGCGCGGCGACTCCCAAATGTGTTTCAAGAATTTGTCCCAAGTTCATACGAGATGCCACACCCAGCGGGTTAAGCACGATATCTACTGGTGTACCATCGGCTAAATACGGCATGTCTTCTACGGGACGGATTTTTGAAATAACACCTTTATTACCATGACGTCCCGCCATTTTATCCCCCGCCTGTACTTTGCGCAGTTTAGCGACTTCAACCTGAATACGCTTCATCACGCCTGGCTCAAGCTTATCGCCATGTTCGCGAGAAAATATTTTAATACCCACCACGCGTCCGGATTTGCCGTGCGGCACATAGAGTGATGAATCTTTCACATCACGTGCTTTTTCTCCAAAAATAGAGCGAAGTAATTTTTCTTCAGCGGTCAATTCCGTTTCTCCTTTGGGAGAAATTTTTCCCACTAAAATATCACCAGCGCGCACTTCGGCGCCAATGCGAATAATACCTTCTTCATCAAGATTTCTTAATTTTTCTTCAGATACGTTGGGGATGTCGGAGGTAGTTACCTCAGGACCAAGTTTTGTTTCCCGCACATCACATGAAAAATCTTCCACATAAATGGACGTGAAGCGATCCTGTTGCGCCACCCGTTCCGAAAGCACAATAGCATCTTCAAAGTTGCCGCCAAAAAATGGAATAAAGGCAACCAAAAGATTTTGCCCCAACGCCAATACGCCATGATCGGTCGAAGGGCCATCAGCCAAAACCGTTCCTTTTTTTACCTTTTGTCCCACCTCCACAATCGCTTTTTGGTTAATGGTGGTGTATTGGTTTGACCGACGAAACTTATGTAAATCGTATGTTTTTGTATGATGAGTGCCTTTGATGGTAATAGCTGTCGCATCAACGTGAGATACCACACCATCTTCCTCAGATAAGACCACGCGTCCCGAATCACGAGCAACATCCTCTTCAAAACCAGTTCCTACCAAGGGCATCTGCGGTTTAATGGACGGCACCGCCTGACGTTGCATGTTTGATCCCATGAGAGCACGGTTTGCATCATCATGTTCAAGAAACGGAATAATGTTACTGGCGGCACTGATAACCTGCGAAGGCGATACATCCATAAAATCAACTTCTTCGCGAGTACAAATACCCGGCTCTCCATTAATACGCGCCTCAACACTTTCGTGAATAATTTTTCGATGCGCATCAATTTCAGTTCCTCCTTCGGCAATCTTGTATTTACTTTCTTCGGCGGCATCCATCCATACAATTTCACTGGTTACTACACCCTGCTTCACGCGGGCATAGGGAGTTTCCAAAAATCCAAGTCGGTTCACCCGTGCAAAAATAGAAAGGTGGTTAATCAAACCGATGTTTTGACCTTCGGGAGTTTCAATAGGACAAATACGTCCATAGTGTGACGTGTGCACATCGCGTACTTCAAAACCGGCACGCTCACGAGTCAGTCCGCCAGGGCCAAGTGCCGAAAGACGACGCTTGTGCTCCAATTCGGCGAGCGGATTAATCTGGTCCATAAACTGCGAAAGCTGTGACGACACCAAAAATTCCCGCACCACAGAAGAGAGCGGCTTTGGGTTTACTAACTGTAACGGCGTAAGAAGCGCCACATCGGTGGTGGACATGCGGTCCTGAATAATTCTACGCATACGCGCAAATCCCACGCGCATGCGGCCTTGCAATAATTCTCCCACCGAGCGAATGCGACGATTTGAAAGACTATCAATATCATCAGGAACCGCCCGTTCGTCATTGTTGAGGCGAATAATTTCGCGAATAATAAGCTCTATATCCTCACGACGAATAAGCTGGGTATCTACTTTCTTTTGATCAATCTGTAAACGCTGATTTAACTTGTAACGTCCCACTTCAGACATACTAAAACGATCAGCGCGCTTGAACATGCCATCAATAAGTCCCTTGGCATTTTCCACGCTTGCCAAATCACCCGGACGCAACCGTTTATAAATTTCAATGTATGATCCGTCAACATCGCTCACCGTATCTTTCTTAAGGGTGGCGGCGATATATTTTAACGCTCCCGTATCAATGTCAGAAAACGTGCGCAGAATATCGTCATTTGTTTCCAACCCAAAAACCCGCAACAAATCAGTTGCCGGTGCTTTTCGATGTTTATCAATTTTTACCACAATCGATCCGTCAGGATCGGTTTCAAATTCCATCCAGCTACCGCGATCAGGAATAATTTTAGCGCCAAAAAACTTTCGTCCTTTCAGCATCCGCACGGTGAAGTTAACACCTGCCGAACGAATAAACTGCGACACTACCACGCGCTCAACACCGTTGATAATAAACGTCCCTCTGCCAGTCATCACCGGATAATCTCCAAGGTATACTTCTTGTTCGAGCTCTTTTTTAGTCTGCAGGTTTACCAATCGCACACGAGCGCGCAACGCCGCCTCATAAGTGGATACCCGCTGCCACGACTCTTCTTCTGAAAACTTAGGTTCATCAAATGAATAATCCAAAAAGTACAACTCATACTCTTTCCCCGTATAATCTTTAATGGGGGAAATTTCTGCAAACAAATCCTTAACGCCCGTCGTCACAAACCACTTCCATGAATTTAATTGGATTTCTCCCAAGTAGGGACGAGTGGTAAAATCGCCAGGGTGTTTTGAAAACGACTTCACGGGTAACGTATGCATGGTGATATGAATATATTACAAACAAAAGAAGCGACTCCTCCGCGCCAAAGGAGTATATGCTTCCTCTTTAATTTGTGAGTGAATTACTAATAATAGTGAAAATGGTGACCACTTATTTTTTATGATAGTGTCAAGCCCTTCACGCGCCAGCAGAAAAACGTCTTTTACCGTTTTCTAAAAGCTTTTTGAAAAACCGTATGAAGTTGACAATCATTATTGCACAAACAAAAAAACGTGTCAACCCTACCATACATACCCACGTTGTCTATGTATCCTGACGTTCCCAATAAAACAAAACACAGAAAAAAGCGTTATATCCCCACGTGCACCTGACTGGCGATATGTTCATTAAAGGTGGCGCTAAATATCGTTTTCTTTGTGGTCGGATCAGTTAAATAAAACCAGTATGAGGATGCAAGCGGACTTAAAGCCGCTCGTATTGAATCAAGCGTCGGATTATCGATGGCGTGCGGCGGCAATCCTTTGTGGAGATAGGTATTGAAGGGAGTGTCCCGTTTAAAATCAGACGCACGCAATGACGGACAATCAAGAAATGTCCCGCCGCACGCTCCATATAAAACCGATGCATCTATTTGTAGCGGCATGCCCGCATCAAGGCGTTTTTGAATAATACCCGCCACCAACTGCTTATCTTTAAAATCAATGACTTCTTTTTCCAAAAGAGATGCGACAATAATAGTGCGTTGTACGTCGGATGCGGAAGTTCCCTGCCACAAATTTTTTGTACGTGCGACAAAATTATCCAACAACGTCGTCACCACATCTGCCGGTTTTGAATCAGGAGCAAAGCGGTATGTATCGGGCATAAAAAATCCTTCAAAACTGGTAACACCCTTTAAAAAAGGGTACGCATCAACAAACGTCCCTGGCGACAACGCCTCAAGCGATCCAGCCGGAATAATGCCCTCGCGCGACAAGCGTTGATCAATTTCGATAAGCGTCATACCGGGAGCGATAGTCACGGCAACATCCTGCGGCCCTTGCGCAAGTTCATGAGCCACAGCCCACACAGGCTGAGGGGCAAGCACATACGTCCCCGGCTTAAAATCACCATACATACCGGACCATGCCGCATACATCGTGAATGCCATGGAAAATCCTATGAGGTGATCATCAGCAAGACGGCTGGCGATGTGGGTGACACTTTCTCCAGGAGCGATGCGAAATGACTGAGCCTGCCCTGCGGGCGGTACGCGAAAAAGAAATGCCAATCCACCCACAACCAAAGAAACGAGTACAATAAAAAGCATCCCGTACCGTATTAAAAACGATTTATCTTTTTGCATACAGCGATTGCACGATGCCCACCAAAATAAGATTAATAATCATACTCGATCCTCCATAACTCACGAAAGGAAACGTAACGCCAACCACCGGAAATAATCCAAGATTTGATCCGACATTAAATACAAATTGTGTCACAAAGAAAATTGCCGTCCCTAAACACACTAGCTTGCCAAAGTTTGTATCCAGAAGGTACCCCATTTTTAAAAGTCGTAAAATCATCCACAAAAATCCCCCCAGTAATATAATAACGGCAAACATTCCTCCCTCCTGAGCAATAGCCGAAAAAATGAAGTCTGTCTGCGCTTCAGGTAAAAACCCCAATTGTACCTGCGTCCCCTGCCCAAATCCTTCGCCGAAAATGCCACCGCTTCCAATGGCGATTTTTGCCTGAATAACATTGTAACTAATTCCTAATGGATCTTGTTGAGGTTGAAAAAGTCCCACAATTCTATCTTTCTGGTAAGGCTTGAGCACTGATGTCCACATAAAGAAAAGAAGGAGCATAAAAGCACCGATGGTTATGGCAAGTTTCCGCATCGGAATACCGGACACCAAAATAAACCCAAACCAAATGCCAAATAAAATGAGTGCCGATCCCATATCAGGAAGCAACGCAATGAGTATGCCCGGAATTGCCACGTACATAAAAGAGGTGAGTACTGTTTTCCAGCGAGCAATGCCAATGTGTTGCTTTGAAAAAAAGAACGCAAGCATGAGCACGAGCAACAACTTTGCAATTTCAGAAGGCTCAAATTGAAACGGTCCAATGAGAATCCATGAACGATTACCATTAATATTGGGCGCAATAAATCGCGTCACTACCAACAATCCCAAAAGACCAACATAGAGCACATTAAGAACTCCTCGGTGACTGAAAAATGATCGCAGGTCAATAACCACAAGAAAAGAAAAGAAAAGAGTGCCAATACCAATCCACATGAGTTGCCTCCAGAATAAATCACGGTGAGAGCTCAACAAGCTTACCAATCCGATAGCCATCAACATGCCCACCGCACCCTGCAATTTCCAATCTATTTTTTTAAAGGCATCAAACATATAAAAGAAATCCTACTATATGAACGGTAAAGATAAATACCTTGTAGTTACAAACTTAATGTTCCATCTGCTACAAGAGGAAGTTTTTTACCGTGCGTAGTATGGCGCACATATGCCGCCAATGCAATCATTGCCGCATTGTCTTGGCAATATCGTAATGGCGGAATTTGTAGAGACGCAGTATTTTTACCCGACACCAACGTATGACGCAATGTGCGCGCCAACATTTTATTTGCCGCCACACCTCCACCAATTACTAATGTATGCACACTATATGCCTCCATCGCTCGCGCAGTTTTTATCGCCAATGCCGCGAATGCCGCGTGTTGAAACGATGCCGCCACATCAGCTTTCAGCACATCTGCATTTTTAATTTTTTCAAGTGTGTGATGATCGCGAGTAGCCATCGAAAAATTCTGGGCCAAAGATCCCTGCTTTTTTAAATAATAAAGAACGGCAGTCTTAAGCCCCGCATAACTAAAATTATAATTTTTTTGATGCAACATCGGCGAAGGAAACGGTATCGCCAGTGGATTTCCTTTTTTTGCCCATTGTTCCACCAACGGCCCCCCGGGATACGGAAGATCCAGCAGGCGAGCAACTTTATCAAACGACTCTCCCACCGCATCATCAAGCGTTTCTCCCAACTTTTTATATGACCCCATACCATCCATGCGCGCCAGGATGGTATGTCCTCCGCTCACCACCAGCGCAATAGCGGGAAAGAAATTGTTTTCTTGCACTCCTTTTGAAGCCGCATCTTTCTTCTCATTCAAAATTCGAAATTCGAAATTCGAAGGTACGGCTTTCTTTGAAAAAAGAAAACTGTATAGGTGTCCCTCCAAATGATTCGCTCCCACTAACGGCACTTTCTTATTAAAATAATGTTCGTGCAAGTCCTGAGCAAACTGGATGCCAGTCCACAACGCCGGTTCAAGCCCCGGTCCCACCGTCACCGCCAAAAGATCAATATCCTTTTTTGCCACCGCAGAAATTTTTTTCATCTGATTCCATAAAACAGGAAGGTTTTTGATGTGCTCCCGCTTGGCAAGATTAGGTACCACGCCCCCAAACGGCGCGTGAATCGCTATCTGCGACGCAACCAGGTTTTTTACCACTCGGACCGCAGGAAGTCGGCCACGTTCGTCGCGCACCTCAATAAGCGCAATGGACGATTCATCACAGCTGGTTTCAACGGCAAGTATGCGCACTGGTTTTTTCTTATCCGGCATATACGCAAGAGTATACGGGCAGAAGATATAAAAATCAAAAAAATAGTCTACCTAGTAATAGATAGACTAAAAAGACTTTTTAGTGAGGATGGGATGACTTCCACACATAATTCCTCCGACAAAAATATTCATCGCCGGCGGAATCCCTAACAACAATATATCTCTGTTCCTTTCGGATAAAAACCCCTTTTATTTTTGATCCATTCCACAAGGCTCCCACCACATCTCCCTTTTTTGGAATTTTAAGCCATCTCATAGACTTCCTTCTAAAAAAGAACGCACACAACATGGCAACCAACACATGTGCGTACGTCAGAGAAAATGAAATAGAAACAAAGGAATAAATCCAACCTGTTACAATGGAAAAGATCATGGAACATAAAAATATTCCATTGAACAAGGTTAATGACCTATTATTTACAATATGAGACGAAACTTTTTGCTCTCGAATGTAATATTCAAAAGCAATAATAAAAGATAATAATAGAAAAAAAGCATACAAAAACATGATCCCTCCCAAATAATTTTTTATAACGTGCTATGAAAAGATAGAATATACCGAAATATAGATACTGTCAATTGACCATATCCGCACGCGCCTATTGTTGGCCGCCATATATCTGATTGGCAGGAATCGTCTGCACCGACGATGTCGCCAGCACACCGTGCATTTCCTCAAGTACTGTTTTAATAAAGGCCGTACCATCGTTATTTTCCTCCTGAACTTCCTTGCGAATAACCACGAGGTTCCCCTGCTCCCAGCGCAGTGTTTCGTCATGGTAGCACGCGCCGGCACATCCGTCAGAGGCATATGAATCGATAGTCCGTGCCGATGCATTGAAGGCGGGATTAAGCAAATGGCCGAGTGCCGCATTATACACAAAAGTTTTACTCGCCGGATTATACAGCCAAAAACTATACCGCGCATTGCTGATGCCCAAAAACGATTGGATTTGTATATCGCGATATCCGTCAAAATTCGCATCAGGAGTCGTTATAAAGCCGAGCGGATTACTCGTATCAGTCCACACAAAATCAAACCCCGAAAGCACCTGGAATGGCGACGATGACGTCCCGTGCGAAAGCTCAATGCAGGTAAGCCAATTATCGGGAAGCGCGCCATCTTTTTGTTGTTGCTTTGTTGAAAAAAACCGCGCAGTCACATCGCCCGCACCGGCTCCAGGTAAAAAGGTATACGAAGAAAACTCAATGCTGCCATGGCACGAAGAAGCCGGCATCGATGGCGCGGGCGGCGACACGATTGCCGGAGCTGATGATTTATAATGCAGCGTCACATACATCACGCCCGCAAAAGCGGCGATGAGAACGCACACCATAATCATGCGACGCGTATTCATATACACCAGTATACTCTGATGCGACGGGGGCACACAATCACACAATTAAAACAAACGTCCGTAAGATTGGTGGCATGCGCGTGTATAACAAGCTATACTGTGATGCATATGGATACATACAATGATCTTGCCGGACTTTTGGAAGGAGATGTGGCGTCGGACACGGAAACCTTGCGCAGCGCAAGTCGTGACGCAAGCATTTTCACCGTTTCCCCTTCCCTGGTTATTTTTCCCAAAAATGTAAGCGATGTACAAAAACTTGTTTCATACGTTGCTCAAAAAAAAGCGGCTGGACACGACGTATCGCTTACCGCGCGCAGCGCGGGAACAGATATGGGAGGCGGACCGCTCAGCACCTCCATCGTTGTTTCATTCACAAAATATTTTAACCGCATCATAGACATAGGATCCGGTACTGCCACCGTACAACCAGGAGTATTTTATCGCGACTTTGAAAAAGCGACGCTTGCCAAAGAACTGCTATTGCCCAGCTATACGGCATCAAAAGATTTGTGCACCGTGGGAGGCATGGTTGCCAACAATTCGGGCGGCGAAAAAACATTGCGCTACGGCAAAACAGAACAATACATCAAACAACTCAAAATGGTCTTATGGGACGGTAACGAATACGTTTTTAAGCCACTTTCAGCAACCGAACTCGAAGAAAAGAAAAAACTACAAACAGCCGAAGGAGATGTGTATAGGAAATTGTCCGCACTCATCGAGGAACACGACAGCGAACTACAGGCGGCAAAGCCGCGCGTATCAAAAAACTCTGCAGGCTATTACCTCTGGAATGTGCACGATAAAAAAACGGACACATTTGATATCACCAAAGTCATCGTCGGATCCCAAGGCACATTCGGGCTCATAACCGAAATTACCTTCGCGCTCATTAAACCAAAGAAATATCGCCACATGGTTGTCACGTATCTCAACGATATGGAAAAACTTCCCACTATCGTCCAAAAAGTGCTCGCGCACGACCCCGAAAGCTTCGAATCATTCGATGATCACACCTTCCACATTGCCATGAAATTCTTGCCCCAAGTATTGGGCAAATTGAAGGGCAATATATTTACCATGGCATGGGGGCTCTTGCCGGAAGTATGGATGATGCTGACAGGCGGCATTCCCAAATTGCTGTTGATGGCGGAATTCACCGGCGACACCGACAGCGAGGCACATGCCACCGCTCAAGCCGCATATAACGAACTTAAAAAAGAAGGATACAAAGTAAAAATGACATCGCTTGAAGAAGAAAAGGAATACTGGGTATTTCGACGAGAGAGTTTCAATTTGTTGCGCCAGCGCATCAAAAATTTGCACACCGCGCCGTTCATCGACGACTTCATCGTGCGCCCCGAAACGCTTCCCGAATTTCTCCCCAAGCTGTATGCAATTTTGGACCAATATCACATCGTCTACACCGTGGCAGGCCACATCGGTGACGGCAACTTCCACATTATTCCGCTCATGAAATTTTCAGATCCTAACACAAAAAAAATCATTACCGAACTTTCACAAAAAGTATACGAACTTATTGTGCAGTACAAAGGATCCATCACCGCCGAACACAACGACGGCCTCATCCGCAGTCCGTTCCTTGAGTTGATGTATGGCAAAAATATTTGTGCGCTGTTTGAACAAACTAAAGACATATTCGATCCGCAAGGCCTCTTTAACCCGGGCAAAAAAGTACACGCCAGCATGCAGTACGCACTCGATCACATTAACCATGACTAAAATAAATAACATAGCCCTCGTAATAGTTACGAGGGCTATAAAAATTTCCAATCTATCGACTACTAAAAAAAAGAAAAAAGAAAAAAATTTTCCCCTATATGACTATTGAAGTTAATCGTATCAAAATCCCAATAACCAAGTGATTCGTACGATCTTAAGTATATACCTGGAATTTGAGGGCTATGTGAGAAAATAGTTTCTATAGGAAGAGCCTCTTTTTTATCAAAAGAAAGAAGATATGCATCCAAAGGAAACACTGATTGATTCTTTTCAAAAAGAAGAGAAAGTCCCTGCGAACCAACCAAGACCGCATTTTCTGACTTTAAAAAATTAAGGCAATTCTCTGAAGTTGTAGCTTTAAGAATTTGGTAAATTCTTACCACATATGTTTTTCCTGGAATGAGCTTGTGAGTCACCCGAGCAAAGTTATTATCCGTAATAATACTATTATAATAACTACACTTAGCATCACACAACTCCGAAAATCTTTTTAATTGAACCTCATGTTTATAACTATTTGGAATAGTTATATTAAATTCCTTTATACATCTAAATTTGCTAGAAAGAATCGTCCTCCTAACAACTACATATATAATTAGAATTATAAAAACAGAAAAACTAAAGAGAAAAACGTTTAGCCATATCATTGTGCTTTCCTTTCATTATAAATTTTAAAATTTCTAAAATAAATAATACCATTAAAATTATAGTAAGTCAATACTATAAAAATTAATTTATCTAAAGAATTATCCCTCCCCCCAATACCTTCCCCTTTCTATCATACATCACCGCGGATTGCCCTTCAGCAGGGAATAATTTTTCTTCTGCAGCGAAGTGAATGAGTGCGGTATTATCTGATGTCATTTTCATCATTGCCGCACGCAATGGCTGGCGATAGCGAAGGCGCACCAATACCTCTTGCTCTTTTTTTTCTTTCATACGTTGTTCAAATGATGCGTCAAGAAAATTAAGCATTCCCACAGAAACTTCGCGCGTCATAAGCGCCGGATCATCGCCGGAGGTGACTACAATCCGATTCGTGACAACGTCTTTTGCAACAACAAACAACTCATGCCCAGTGGCATTGGCAAATCCATGCCGCTGACCAATGGTAAACAGCGCCGCTCCTTCGTGCGTGCCGATAATGTTCCCCGCCGTATCAACCACCTCCCCGGGTTCCATGGGAATATGTTCCTTAAGAAATTCGGCAAAATTAAATTTTCCCAAAAAACAAATCCCCTGCGAATCTTTTTTATGCGCCGTGTGCAAACCGGCTCGTGCGGCAATGCTTCGCACTTCCGGTTTTAGGAGATTCCCCAACGGAAACATAATGTGCTCAAACTTTTGGCGAGGAATGTTCCACAAAAAATATGTCTGATCTTTGTTGGTGTCTTTGGCCGCACACACATAAACATCTTTCCTTTCTTTTTTTCGAAATTCGAAATTCGAAATTCGAAATTTATAACAAAGCCGTGCATAATGACCTGACGCAACCGCATCAACTCCCAGCCGCATAGCAGCGTCGTACAACAACCCAAATTTTATTTCCGTATTGCACACCACATCCGGATTGGGCGTTATGCCGTTTTTATATCCATCCAATAAATAGCGTACCACTTTTTGTTCATATTCTTTTTCGAAATCAAACACATAAAATGGCATGCCCAGCTTTTCAGCAACCAAGCGCGCGTCCTCAGCATCCTTATCCTGGCATCCATCCACATTAAAACCCCGGATAAATCCGCCATACACGTCGTGGCCCTGTTTTTTAAGAAGATACGCCGCCACTGACGAGTCCACCCCGCCGGAAAGCGCCACCAGTATTTTCTTTTTTACACGCTTCAAAAACATGCCCCCACCATATATCAAAGAACTTCAATCCGCAACTATAGCCACACCAGCACTCTCTCCACACATCTTACAATAGTGACGACCGTCACTATTGTAAGATGGTATATTATTTTATTATTTAAACATATATTTTCTATCTATATTAAAATAATTATCACACAGCATACCTATAATAAAAATCGGAAAGGTGGACAACTTTATCTACGATATACATATGAAAAAGTAGCTCTTATGGTCAATAGCTATCATAAAAACAGCATCACCTATTACAGAAATGCCATCAGAAAATATTGAAAAAGGATTTCTATGAGAGAAATAATTTGCTGACTTGCGTCACGTCACCGGCGCCCATAATGACTGCCATCTCTCCTGGGGCGGCATGCTTAGCAAGAATATCAGCCGCTCTCTGGGGCGCAGACACATATGCAACCGAAAAGCCTTTTTTGGCTCCGCGCGCCTTAAGCGCATCAAAAAGCATACGCGATGAAATAGAAGAATCTTTTTTCTCACGTGCCGCATATATGGGGAGCAATACGACCTCATCGCACGCATCAAAACTTGTCACAAAATCCTTAAACAACAATTTAGTCCGTGAATATAAATGCGGCTGGAACACGCATATAAGCTTTCCCTTACCACATCGCTCGCGCGCCGCCGCAAGACTTGCTCTAATTTCGGTCGGATGGTGCGCATAATCGTCATATACTGCGACACCATACTTTTCTCCTTTATATTCGAACCGGCGGGCCGTTCCCGAAAACGACGCAAGTGCCGCACGAATATCTTTAACCGGTACCCGCAGTTCCCGCAGAGTGGCATAGGCCGCCTGCGCATCGCGGCGATTATGTTCCCCCGTCAACTTGAGCTGCACACCAAGCTGTATCGTCGAATAATCAACAATTTTTGCGGAAATATTTTTGAGCACGCCGCGCACAATCGGATCATGCATATCAGCAATAACTCGTCCAGTGAGAGGTACCTTGAGCGCAAACTCTCGAAATGCCTTCTTAATATTGGCAAACGTCTTATAGTAATCCAAATGATCATCATCGATATTCGTGATGACCGCAATGGAAGGGGCAAGATCTAGGAATGACTTTTGATATTCACACGCCTCCACCACAAACACATTGCTTTTCCCTGCAATAAAATTAGTAGGAATATCAGAAAGTAAACTCCCCACCACCACCGTTGGGTCCTTTTTTGCCTGCAAGAGCGCCCAGGCAATCATACCGGTAGTCGTTGTTTTACCGTGCGATCCTGCCACTGCAATGGTACGCATGCCCGCCGACACCAACCCCAGCATCTGGGAATATGAAAACGTGGGGATGCCTTTTTTATGCGCCTCCAAAAGTTCAGGATTTTTAGCATCAATCGCCTTGGTATACATCACCACATCAACATCGGCAGTCATATTTTTTGCATCATGCCCATAGGACACAACCGCTCCACTTGCGGCAAGCGCTTCAGTAATTGCCGACGGCCCGCGATCGGACCCGCTCACCTTTTTTCCTTCCAACAGAAACTTTTTTGCCAACGCAGACACGCCGATACCCCCGATGCCGATGCAATGAATATGCCACACCCGTGCAAGAGAAAAATCGCGAACATCAGTAGTTATATTAGCCATAATGCCTACACAATATAGCAAAAAGGTGGTGAGAGCAAATATAAAAGCCGTCCAAAAGGGCGGCTGTAAAAATTACACAACAAATACAAACACTATCCTAGTTTTGTCTCTTCTGTATTCTGTTCTAAAAAATCGTTTGGAATTCCTTCGCGATTAAAATATGCGCGAATTTCTGAACGAGAAAGAGAAAGGACTCTGTACCAATCGTATCGATATTGATCATCATCAAAAACTGGAAAATGTAGATCTTCTGCAGAAGAAATAATCTCATTAAACTTCTCTTTCAAAAATTCTATCTCAGAATTTATTTCTTTTCTTCTTTTTTGCAGGTCATGTTTTAAATACTCACGAGAAGCACATCCATCCTTCGCATCCACACCAAGCATTTTTTCAAAATCTTTTCGCAGATTCTTTTGATCCTTATTAAAGAGATTATAAAGCTTGATAGAGATAATTTTTAAGGAAACATCAATAAGATACTGCGACTCAACGAAGCCAAGAAAATATTTTTTCAGAACAGCTTGAGAGAGGAACAGTCTAGTTCGACTATGTGCCACCGAACCATAGAGCCAATCAATGTGATAACTTTGCAAGAGGTTTTTGAAATTTTTATCCGGATATTCTGGATATAAAATCTCAACAATTAATAAAACCAGTTTATTAATTCGTTTATTCATTTTTTACTCCTTCTTTCAGCCCTTGCATCGGGCATGGGAGTTATGGCCCGCCAATGCGGCGTACTCCGGAAACTTATCCGAAAAAACCATTGCATTTCAAATGCGTATATGCACTTGTAATTTGCTTATATAATTATATAACAAATATATAATATAGTCAATATAATCAAAAAGCGGCCGCATGGGCCACTTTTTGGTGTAATCGAACATTAACTGATTTCAAATTGAGATTTGATTTCAAATTTAAAATTTCAAATTCTACTTTATTTACGGTGCCGGAAATCGACATTAATATATTCCACGTGAAGGGCATTAGCCCTTCTGAACCCGCTCCACATATTCCCCCGTCTGCGTATTGACGCGAATCACATCATCCTGGTTGATGAAAAATGGCGTGTTCACTTTCGCTCCCGTTTCAAGCGTTACCGATTTTGATCCACCCGACGCTGTATCTCCCTTGATTGCCGGCGGGCATTCGGTTACCTTCAAATCGATTTTGACCGGCAGTTGGATTTCTATAAGCTTTCCATCAAACATCAGAGCAGTCACTTCACAATTACCTTTCAAAAACTGCGCCTTTGATCCTATTTGATCTTCTTTTAATGAAAAACGATTCTTGGGATTGCCCACTTCATTAAACCAGTATTCGCCGCGATTACCGTATAAAAAAACACATTTCTGGCGCTCCAACTCAGCCTCTTCAAGCTGATCACTGGATTGAAATGATGTTTCTTTTACCTTTCCCGTCATCAAGTCACGAAGCTTTACTTTCATCACCGGCTTACGCTGTTGCATACGCAAAAACGCCGCCTCAAGCACTTCATAAACCGAATTTTCGTACTCAATAAACAAACCTGGTTTTAACTCATTATATGCCAACATGATGGTAAAATTTGAAATTCGAAATTTAAAATATACAATCAAATCTCAATTCTAAATTTCAAATTATAAATTAAAAATTATTTATTTCCTTCTGGCCCATGCTCATCCGGCTTTTTGAGCACGTTACGAATGAGGTTTTTGAGCTTATCAACGGGAATTTTTTCTTCAACGGGCGTATGTTCATGCTCTCGCTTTCGGGGAATATGTTCTTCATGGTCATGCTTCGTTAACATTTCCCCCAATGACCGCTCATCACGACGACTCACCATCTGATCAACATTCGTATTTTTGACCGAATAAAAATCATCCCTGATCTTATCTTCAACTTTACTGCGCGGTAACGAATATTTATCACGCGATGCCTGCAAAATAATATCAAAGAGAGACGGTACTGGCAAGGGGGGCGGGGGCAATGTTTTTGCAGAAAATGGTTTGGAAGACACCCCATCAATCATTAGGCGAATATATACCTGCGCATTGGGCAGATTCACAAAATCACTGGAAACAAACTCCTCAAAAAACTCTTTTTCCAAAAATTCAGCATCATCGGCACCCACGCGAAATACAATCATCGTTCCCACGTTACCAAAAATAGCTGATCGCACTTCATCTTCAAGCTGATCAATATATTGATGTGCCACCACAAGTCCTAACCGGTACTTACGAGCCTCCGATAAAATATTGGCAAATGACTCCGTTGCAAAGTTTTGAAACTCATCAACATACAGAAAAAAATCACGCCGCTGAGCAATCGGTGTATCCACTCGCGACATAGCGGCAAGTTGCAACTTGGTAATCATCATCGCCCCCAACAAGTTCGAATTATCTTCGCCAATTTTTCCTTTAGATAGGTTTACGATAAGGATCTTGCCTTCGTCCATAATCTGACGCATATCAAAGGATGATCGTACCTGCCCGACGATATTACGAATAAGTGGATTTGCAATAAACTGCCCAATTTTATTTTGAATAGCGGCAACCGCTTCGGTTTCTAAACGCTGAGTATACTTGGCAAATTCATCTGCCCAAAATGACTTGACCACCGGATCTTGCAAGCCATCCACAATTTTTTTCCGAAACTCTTTATCAGAAAACATTTTCATAATACCCAACAACGTCGAACTGGGGTATTCCAAAAGCGCTAAGAGGGTGTTATTAAGAATATATTCCATACGCGCGGACCACGCATCAGGCCATATTTTTTTAAACACCGACATGAGTCCCGATGCCACCAAGTGGCGCATTTCAAAATTCACCCGCTCCAAAGGATTGAATGCGATGGGAAAGTTGATATCCCCCGGGTTCACATATACCACATCATCAACCCGATCCTCAGGAATAAAGTGAATGAGCTCCTCAGCCATTTCACCGTGCGGATCAATAACACAAACCCCATGACCGGCCTTAATATCGGCAACAATCATATTAGAAAGCAAAGTACTCTTTCCTGTACCAGATTTACCGATAACATACATATGCTGTCGGCGATCACCAAGTTTAATGCCAAATTTCCGCTCTTGATTGCGGAAGTTGGTTTTTCCTAAAAATAAAATATCATCATTCATACTGTTGTAGTATACACCATCCGAGAAGATAGTTATCAATTTTCAATTTACAATTGGAAAATATATTGATCATTGTAAACTGTACACTGAACATTTCAACAACCTCCGGTTATTGGTTACTCCACTGGCAGATTAACTGGTGCTCCCCCACGACGAGAATCAATATGTTGAATACGCGGCGCCTTAACCACCGCAGTGGGAAAATGAAATATCGTTGCCAATTCTTCGGTGTTGAGCACTGAAAGTTTTTCATCGGCAAGACGATTTGAAATTCCAAAACGACGACTGGTATAGTAATTATACATCATTTGTTTTTTGGCAAGCACCTTTGATTTTTTATACCAAGGAAAAATCTTTGCCATCCAACCACCGTGAGCGGTAAAAAAGATTGGCCTAAATCCGTTCATATTTTGCGTATTAAACTGTTGCAATGACCCACTGACCGCGGAAATATTGAGCGGGCTAAAGCTGTCTTTTTTATCAATATATAAAAATCGTAACGTCGTTTGAAATACCTGTTTTGATATTTTACGCTCTATCGCCGCAATAACATCCCGCTTACCAGTAGAAAGCACTGGAATACCCGAAGGAACGCCATCTTTTTTAGGAGTACTTTCATCCATTATTTTTTTGATCTCTGCCTCGCCTTCTTTTTTAATATCATCACCGGTCGCCGGCCCTGTCGGGCTAATGAGCAACTGAATCCAAATCATCTCATCATCTTTAAGCTTTGACATTGCTTCAAAAACTGGCGATAACGGATCAAGAAACGAGGGCCCCGCATCACGACTCGCGGCCATACGCGTTGATTGTTCAAAAAAATCATACGTACGAATCGGATATGCATTTGGTTTAATGAGACCATAAGAAAATCCCATCAAATCATATGTTTCATTAGGAAGCGCCGCAGGAAGCTCTTCAATATAGTCAGGAACGGAAATAATTTCCACATCGGGAAATTGCGCGTAGAGAGACGATTCTAACAAGTGACGAAATTGTCCCGGCGTCCGCACATAAAAGCTTGAAGCACCACCCCGACCAACCATCTCAAATGACATCCACAAATCAACTTTGCCGTCCAGGTATTTATCCATCGGCTTGATGCCAAAAGAATACATACCCCATAAACTCGCAAAGACCTGCTCCATGGATTTAAGGCCTTTGTCATTTTTTTCAGGAATTCGAATCTCAACCAATTGCCACTCCACTTTCGCCAAAAACTGCATACGCTTATGCTGAAGCCTCAGGCGCCAAAAAAGCATCACAAAAAAGACAGGCAGTACAATCCATACCGCAGTGATCAATGTTTCATAAAAACTGGATGTCGCAAGCGACAAGAAAGAAACCATGGTTAGGCAACGTGGTAATGGCCTTCGGGATTCTTTTTAAAGAATTTTTTATTCTGTAAATTAAGGAAAATAGTGTTGTGTTTAAGAACGCGATGCTCTCCTACCAACTGCACAATGTTATCCAACGGCATAGGGCCGTTCTTTTTAAGGATTTTCTGCAATAATTCGCGAGTAGTTCCCGGTTCAATGCCAAATTCTTTTAAAGAATAGAGACCACGACCTACCAATACAAATCGATTATCTTTAATGAGTTCATTGTGCACTGTTTGAGGATGCGCCTTCTTTGCGTCAAATTTTATATTATTGATTTCTTGCGCAATGTCACGAAAATGCATCGGGGCGTGGCGCTTTTTTAAAATAAGATATGATTTATCCCGTACCGTCTTGGGCATAATTTCAGGCCATTCAATCAAACCGAAATCACCAAACGGATTAACGGAGAATTTTTTTGAATTCAAGAGAAAATTGAGCGCCATAAACTCCTGCATGTGGTGCTGTGTGGTTACCTGTGAAAAAAGCGTATCAAATTCCTGCCGTTCAATGAGTGCTTCTTTTTTATTTTTCAAAAACTGCGCAACTTTTGTAACAAACTGTTTATTTTCTTTGAGCGCCGCCGGTGTCACATACCAGAATGCATACATATCAGCTGTCTCAGGAGCATAGAGCGGCTTTTTAAAGATAGAAAAAAACAACGTCAAAAACGGCAAGGTTATTTGTTGATCCTCAAGGACAAATTTCATGTCATCAACGAGATACGATTCATGACGAACGCCTCCCAAGCTCGTAATATGATCGAGCGCTCGCTGGAGTAAATGCTCAAGATCAGAAAATTCATATGAGCTCTTTAAAAGAACCTTCAGAGCGGCCGTTTCAATCTGCCGCACCCGTTCACGGGTAATACCATACTTATCTCCCAAGTATGCAAGGGTACGGGACTTCCCACCAATGCCAAATCGCTGGGTGATAATATCTTTTTGCCTTTTGGGAAGTGTCGCCACGAGCGCTTCCAATGTTGACTGTAAAGCCATAGTCGTATTACAAGAAAATTATTTTATTCTCTTACTTTTACCAAATTTATACCAAATAGTCAAGAGGGGACTAGCAACGAAGATGGAAGAGTATGTTCCGATAACTGTTCCGATAAGCATAATAAGTACAAACAAGCGAAGGTTAGGTGCTCCAAAAATAATCATGGCAACCAGTACCAACACCAGCGTAAACGACGTATTAATAGAACGAGCAATGGTTTGTAAAATACTGTCATTAACCGTTTCATCAAATTCTTTACCCCCCTTCTTAGTAAGAATGTTTTCTCGAATACGATCAAAAACAACAATGGTATCATGCACCGAAAATCCCATAATAACCAACAGGGCCACAACAAAGTTCGTGTCCATCTCCACGTTACTCAAGTGTCCCAACAATGCCAAAACTCCCGAAGGAATCAACACGTCATGAAACAACGTAATCAAAGTGACCACTCCGTATTTCCACGATGCGATTGGATGCGATACCTTACGAAATGCAAAGGCGATATAGAGCGAAATACCTACCAACACCAAGATTCCCGCCCAGATAGCTTTTGAGGCAAGCTGTTGGCCTACACTGGGTCCGATTGATTGAAATTCAAGTTCTTGCACCGTGCCAAATTTCTGTTGCAACGCCATCAAATCAGTGTGATGTTCTTGCTCAGAGAGCGGCTGCGCTTTTATGAAGAATGAATCTCCCATACCGCGATACACAACAGGGCTATTGAAATGCAAATCATTCGTAAGAAAAGCAGAGAGCGCCGCATCATTTACCGCATTGCTTGAAAATTGGACTTGCCACAATGTCCCACCGGTAAAATCAATTGCTGGGCGAAATCCAAACAAAGCCAAACAAACGACTGCCGCCAAAACCAGTGCACCGGAGATAGAAAGAAAGACCGCTTTATGTTTTATGATATGTAAGTTTGTCATACGCGCGATTGTTTATTTCGTACAAAAAGAGTCATCAGTCCACGAGTTACCGTAATGGCAGTAAACATGCTCACCAAAACACCCAACATCAACGTCAGTGCCAATCCTTTCACAAAACTTGAGGTGAAGTTAAATAAAATCAAAGAAGTAATAATGGTACTGATGTTTGAATCGCGAATAGAAGGCCATGCGCGGCGAAACCCTTCTTTAATGGCCGGCACGCGCTCAAGACCGCGGCGCAATTCTTCTTTAGTACGTTCAAAAATAAGAATGTTAGCATCTACCGCCATACCAATGGAGAGTAGAAATCCAGCAATACCAGCAAGTGACATCGTCACAAATAATTTAAAGATAATCATGGAAATGACGATGTACACACCCAACGCAATGGAAGCAAGGAATCCAAAGTAACGATAGTAGCCGATCATAAAAAGAATAACCAACAGCGTTCCAATAACACCGGCAACCAAGGACATATCCAAAGAATCTTTTCCTAAGCTTGCTCCAACGGTCTGTTGATTCACAAGACTAATCGGCGCAGGAAGGGCACCCGCATTAATATTTTGCGCGAGACTCTTTGCCTGATCAATAGTAAACTGACCACTGATAACCGCCTTGCCTCCCGGAATTCGTTCGTTGACCACGGGGCTGCTAATAAGTTGATTATCGACAAAGATACCAATTTGTTTACCAATGTTATCTCCGGTCAATTGTTCAAATAACGTCGCACCCTGACCATTGAAGGTAAGGTCAACTTCGGCTTGATGAGTTGTCGGATCAAAATTCAACTGTGCCGACTGCACATACTGACCGTTTAACTGACTAGAAACATATGTCGTCGTTGTCGCCGTAGAGGCCGCAACAGTGCGAAAATCCAAGAATGGTGTCTGTCCGATTTGAGCAATGGCCTGATTTACATCAGACACACCCGCCAACTCAATAACAAGATAGTAATCACTGCCAGATTGTGAAATGGCAACTTGAGGTTCTTTGACGCCAAAAGTATTAACGCGACGTTCCATAACATCACGCAGCCCGGCTAACGTTGACTGCAAGTCGCCTGACGCAATCTTTGAGGTATCTATTTTATAGGTTAAGTGAGTACCCCCAACCAAATCAAGTCCCAACCGCCACGGGGCAGTATTACTTAACCATGAAGACCAGCTCGCTGGGTATACAAAAAAAACGCCCAAAATCGTTAGTGCCGCAATGGCTATCAGAAGGAGAATTGCATTCTTTTTAGTCATACAAAAATTTGAAATGATGGTACCACAAAAAATAAGCAGAATCAATATGGAAAGGAACAGTGACAAGGGATATGTATTAAGAAGTAAGGAGTAAGACTTAAACACAAAAGAAAAAGGAGCCGCGAGCGACTCCCCTATGATAACATATCACCTCCTCTACCGATTCCTTCAACCTTTTAACTTTAGACTTTTGATTTAATGACCACCATGATATCCGATACATTAAAACAGTTCTTTTGAGCAGTAACATGCCCACCTATTTTTTTAAAAAAATGATAAGAATCATTATCACGCAAGAATGTCTCCGCCGATAATCCTGCGCGCAGTGCGCTGTCTGCTATATCAGTATCAGCAATTGCCCCTGCCACATCAGTATTATCATAGGCATCAGACGCAACACTCGCCGCACACACGCTTTTGTATTGTTGAGCATCTTTCTGCATGGCCGCAACAACGCCCAGCGCCGCTTCCTGATTTCTTCCTCCTCTACCTGTGCCATGAATCGTTACCGTCGTTTCTCCGGCACATATAATCGTCTCCCTGTTGCCTACCTTCTGAGCCAACGGCCGCAGCGCTTTATAAGCCTCTCCACTCAACGCAAGAGATCCCACCGATGCAATATATCCCAGCGCTCGCGCTTTTTTCGTCATCGCCAACACCGCATCTTCATTGCAGGCAAGCATGTGATATGAAGACCGAGCAAATAATTCCTTGTCCTTGGGTGTTTCGGCAAGAGGACATTCCGGCACGCCATATTTTTTTAACAGAGCACTCGCACCAGTCACTGTTGTCGCATCATACATAGTCGGCCCGGATGCAATGGTTGCCATATCATTACCACATACATCGGATACCACCAACGACACTTGCCGTGCCGGTGCGGCATATGCCGCAAGCCACCCCCCTTTCACTAAAGACGTATGCTTGCGCACCACGTTTAGTTCTTCAATGGCAGCCCCATGCTTTGTCAGGGCATCAAATGAAAATCGGGCGCACTTCATTTCTTCCATTGAGCCACACAACAAAGATGATCCGCCGCCGCCGACAAAATAAATCACCACATCATCCTTTGTAGCGGACCGCACCATGCGCACTATACGCTTGGTTGCCGCGACGTTCTGCCGTGAGGGCAGAGGGTGCGTGCCCCAAAACACATGCATACGAGAACCGGAGCGAGTATGATATTTTTTTTCTTGTAACACATCAATAACCACTCCTTCCGTCAGCCGGTTTTTGAGCTGTGAAGCAATGTACGCACATGCCACAGCAGACCCCTTTCCAAACCCCGCAAGATAGATGTGTCGCACGCCTTTTAATGACATGCGCGTGACCGATGCCGCGTCGCGAATAATAAGCGTATCGCCTGAAACGCGAAACCGTTTCGGCAGAAGCGCATCAATAGCAATCGCCTTGTATCCCGCCTCAAGAATGCGCAGCATATCGCGCCGCAGAGGAGTAAGAGGCGTGTGAGTATCATAAGAAACTAACATAGAATAAGCATACCATACTGTATGCGCGTATAACAAAAAAATTTTAAATTTCTGCTATCACAAAAAATGGATACATGTTCAGATACAAAAATCCTCCCTGACATTTTCTGACGACCGTCAGAAAATGTCAGGGGTATGTTTTCCCACACATCATAAACACACATCTTACCATAGTGACGATCGTCACTATGGTAAGATGTGGGTGATGTGGGATGCGTCGTTTGAAATCGTTTAGAATTGTAATTTCTTCTTTTTTTACGTCCCTCGTCTCCTATTTCACTTTCTTTATGCCGATCCATACGGCATACGTATCAACTTTTGTTTCAATTTCCGCATCAAATTTCTCCACGCGACTATACACGATGCGTTTTGCTCCCACATCCTTACACAATGACGCTTCATGATGTTGCATCATAGCTATAAGATTGCTGTCCGCAACAACGTATAATTCAACGACATCTTTGGGTACATAGCCGGCCGCTTGGCGCAAGTCTTGAATGACACGCGTCAACTCACGAATAACCCCTTCCATTTTTAATGCCGGTGTTATAACCGTATCAAGTACAAAATCCTGCTCAAGTGCGGCATTAAATACAACACTCTTCACATTAACTTCATCGGCTACAATCGCCAACAATGCATCAGAAAATTTCCCCTTCAGTTTCGCCCCCTTGATAGTCAACGTTCCTAATGGCTGACGAACTTTTATCCCCGCAGAAGCACGTTGCGCTAACACACCGCTGGCAATACCGCGAATCCATGCCATGGAAGTCATCAACTGTTTATCAGAAGCACCAGATCGCACCGTTGGCCAGAGCGTTATATGCACCGAATCATCTTTTTTAAAGGTATAGGATTTTGCCAATGACTGATACAGCTCTTCGGCAAAAAATGGCGTGAAGGGAGCAATAATTTTTGACGTCTGCAATAACACATACGCCAATGTACCCGATGCCGCTTTCCAATCTTTGACATCGTCGGGCTTTTGAAACCGCCGTCGTGATCGACGAATATACCAACGAGAAAGATCATCGATAAATTGCTCAATGCACGATGCCGCACCAACAACGTCATACGCATCCATCGCCTCCTTCACCTCGCGAGAACACGCGGCTAAACGCGCCACAATCCATACATCAACAGGATGGTCAGACGCAGGAGCTTCCTGAATAGAAAGCTTATCTTTGCCGTATAAATGCAGAAATGTATATGAGTTATACAATACCATCAAAAATCGCCGCGATGCTTTACTGATATCCTGTTCATTAAAATTTTTCGGTTCTGCCGGAGAATTGACGGTATAAAAATACCAACGAATAGCATCGACGCCATACGTTTGAATAAGTGACCACGGATCAACCACGTTACCTTTTGACTTGGACATCTTTTGTCCATTCTTATCCAACACCAATCCCAACGACAACACATTCTTGTACGGCGTCCCTAACCCCAACATGACCGCCACGGCCATAAGGGTATAAAACCACCCGCGCGTCTGATCGATGCCTTCACAGATAAAATCAGCGGGAAATCCAGGAGGAGTAGTGGGTACGTTGCTTGCTTTCAGTGTCTTAGTAGCACTCATTTTTTCTCCCGGTGCACCAAACGGAAAATGAGTAGAACCATACGGCATTGATCCTGAATCAAACCACACATCAGCAACATCGGGCACCCGATGCATCGTGTGACGACACGAAGAACAGAGCAACTCTATGGTATCAACATAGGGACGATGGATATCAAGATAGCCATACTCATCAATAGGAAAGTTATCATATGCCACCTCCTTGAAAGTGGCAGGCTTCATATACGGGAAATTTTTTGCGACAGCTTCTTGGTCGGTAGCGTGTCGAAAAATCGCTTCAAGCATCCACAACGGATCGCCGTGGCTCACGATAAGAATTTTTTTGCCGTGATACCGCGCATCAACATCTTTTATAAAAGAAGTTACCCGTTTACGGACATCGCGCAATGTTTCTCCTCCTTCCGGCGCCTCAGAAAAACGCGTACGCACATCAGGAAATGTCTTCAAAAAATCTTCAACTGGCTTATTGTTAAATACTCCCACTTGTAACTCAATGAGCCGATCATCGGTAACAACATCAGCACCGGTCGTTTCAGCAACAATCGCCGCTGTCTCCTGCGTTCGATGTAACGGTGATGCAAAAATAATATCCACTCCTTCTTGTGCCAATTTTTTTGCCTGCGCGCGAACCGCAGTTATTCCTTTCTGCGTAAGAACCGATGTGTATTCTTTTGTTTCGGGAGCCGAGGCGCTACGCTTTTCCACGTTCGCCGTCGCTTCTCCATGCCGCATAAACAAGAATGTATTATGTCGCACCCGATGAGTATTTAAATCTTCTAAACTCCCCGCAACCATCATCTTGCCGCACGCATCACACCGCCATATGGGAAGTGGCGTTCCCCAAAAACGTTCGCGCGATATTGCCCAATCTTTTGCCTGCCCGATCCATTCTCCAAATCGTCCCTCCTTCAAATACGCAGGCACCCAGTTCACCGTGCTATTCGCTTTCGTGAGTCCCGCACGCACGCGCGATACTTCAAAAAACCACGAGGTCCGCGCCATATAGAGCAGCGGCGTCGAACAACGCCAACAGAACGGATATTCATGTTCCGCTTTTGTAAAGAAAAATAGTAAGCCACGCGCATCCAAATCCTTCACAATCATCTTATCCGCATCTTTCACAAAGAGTCCCTCACCCACAAATCCTTTGGACACCGTACCATCCGCTTCAACGGTGTGAGGCAATACGGCATCGCGCATACCCTCCGAAAAAACGAGCGCAAAATCATCCTCGCCAAACGTTGGCGCGATATGCACCAATCCCGTACCATCACCCGTGGAAACAAAATCTCCCCCCAATACCGTGTAAAGTGGCACGGGTACCTGCACCTCAGGTTGCGCCACACGAAGATCGTAGAGTGGTTCATACTCCCAACCAATCATATCTTTCCCTGCAATCGTCTCTATAGATTTTGGCGTCACGCCCTGTAAAGCAGATTCGGGAATAGTATGTGCCCACACAAACTTCTCGCCAATCTGATACTTCGTATATGCCACTGTTGGCGAAAGCGCGATTGCCACATTAGCCGACAACGTCCAGGGTGTTGTGGTCCACACCAATAAATACTCATCTTTTTTTCCTTTCAGCGGAAAAAGCACAAATACCGACGGATCAGGCACCGTTTTATACACTCCCGGCTGTCCCAATTCATGATTAGCCAACGTCGTCTGACACCGCGGACAATACGGAGTCACTTTATAAAATTCCTTCAAAAAATTTTTATCATACAGTGATTTAAACACCCACCATAAACTCTCCACAAAATCTGGCGTGTACGTTACATACGCATGATCCAAATCAAGCCAATAACCAATACGGTCGGTAAGTTTTTCCCACTCATCTTTATATTTAAAAATGGATTCTTTCGCTTTTTCATTAAATCGCTCAATACCCAACGCCTCAATTTCTTTTTTAGTAGAAATCCCCAACGCTTTTTCGGCGGCAATTTCAATCGGTAATCCGTGTGTATCCCAGCCTGCCTTGCGCGGTACCACAAATCCCTGCATCGTCTTGTAGCGCAAAAACACGTCTTTCATGACGCGCGAGAGAATGTGATGGATACCGGGACGCCCATTGGCATACGGCGGCCCCTCCCAAAAATAGAACGTCTTTGTACGCACCCCCTTTTTGGGCGTGATACTTTTTTGAAAAATATGTTTTTCTTTCCAAAGGGAAAGCACCTTTTCTTCCAATTCAGAAGGTGAAAATGATTTCAGATTTCGCAACATATATAGTTATGGTGATATGTGCCATCATACAGAAAAATCCCCTAAAAGTGAAGGCGATTGCCTCAAACAAGCAAATGCTTTACGATGTATGCGTATGGACGCCATAGAGAATAGAAAAGCTCGTCATGAATATGCAATTTTAGACACCGTTGACGCCGGCCTTGTTTTGCAAGGCCAAGAAGTGAAGTCTATACGCGGCGGAAAGGCATCGCTTGCCGGCGCCTATGTTAAAATCTATAACCATGAAGCATGGCTTATCAATGCCCATATCAGCCCCTATCAAGAAAAAAATACTCCCACTTCATATGACCCTCTCCGTTCCCGCAAAGTGCTCTTGCACGCGCACCAAATTGCTGATTTACTGGCTCAAACACAGGGAAAAGGATTGACACTTATCCCACTTTTGTTGTATAATAAAAACGGTCATATTAAGCTTTCCCTTGGTCTTGCTCAAGGAAAAAAGGCTCCCGACAAACGAGCCAGCATCAAAGAACGCGAAGTAAAACGAAGTATTAATCAAACTCTTAAATTTCGCTAAACTGTCACATATCGTATTGGTAATCGTTTTTCTTATTGAGAATCGCACCTTTAAAAATAACTGGAAAAAATTTTCTCCAGCTTTATAACTTTATAAACTTTCAACTTTTAACTACTACTGGGGATGCCAGGCATCGACAGGGTATATACTGTATAGAATGCAAGCAGAGCTGACCACCTCTTTAACTGGTCAAAACAATAGCTGCGAACAAACAACCAGCGCTCGCGTTTGCCTAAGAACAACCACGAGTTTTCTCTCCTCGTATAACGCAGGAGGGCATCGGTGCCCAACGCCTCATAGGGGTTACACCGGTGTTATATATGAGGCTCGCCGCGATTGAATGGTTCATAGATCACGGTTAAAAAAGAACCACCTATTGTTGAGTTATCAACTAAGCTTGTAGATGTTCTATGGAGCCTATCCTGCACGCGGGTTCAACTCCCGCCATCTCCACTACTTCGCCCTTCTTTCCTTAAAACTACAGAAGACACCGCAAGGCTTCGTAGTGTACCCCTTTTCCCCAGTTACCGATTACGTATCTTCCCTTGACTCCCCCTCTTTCTCTCTGGCATGCTCATAAACAGAACTTATAAAAAATTTTTAAAAACAGAAAGGAGTATGTATGGCTGTACTATTATTAGAAAAGAAATCCTGTCATGAAAATTGGGAATCATTAGAAAAACAACTTCCCAAAGGATTCTTTAAAACTTCTTTTATGGAGGGGGTGGCAATCCACTACGCCAATCAATCCATGGCACGCGAAGCAATCTTATCCCTACAAGGGATATGTAAAATTATTTTAGTAGGAAATATGCAGCCAAAAGCAAAAAGAAAGCCCCCACCCGATTGGGAGAAGCTTATGTCTTAAGATTTTATATACCGTCCATAAAGACGGTATATTTTTTAACATATATAATAAGTAACAACTACTCCCCAATCGCCTGGTTACTCACATGCTTCACATACCAGGGTTGCGTGCGTATCCACCGATATATCGCCCACGACACAATAATTGCAATCACCACGCTCCCGGCAATATCTACAATGTGATGCACGCCCACATACACGCGCGACACTCCCACCATAAGCGTTAAGACCCACAACACCATGCTCGTATACTTATTAAACGGATAAAGTACTGATGCCAGCGCACCCCCCAGCAACGCATGATCGGAGGGAAATCCATTATCGGGTGCATGGGCGACAAGCGGCTCAAAGTGCCCCACCACAAAAGGCCGCGGATCATAAAAGACCAACGCTACAATCTTTGCCACAATATAAATTGCCGGTAATGCCGCGATAGAAAACAACAATAAACGCGTTCGAACTCCTCGTTCTTGAAAAAGAAAGAAGAGCACAAAAATAATGGCGACAATAAAAATAAGATATTTTGCTCCAAAAATAAAAATAATATGCATATAGATAAGTGTACTATGAAATAACACAATACAAAAGTAGGGACGCACCCATTATAGAACATCCTTTGGATACATCTGTTTGACAAAAGACCGCTTATAATGCTATCGTAGAGCACAGCTTAGCATATCAGCAATGATATGTTTGCGGTTTAATCACATCTTATCTTGCGTAACGATCGACGATACACCCCCTACACGCCTCCCAAACGCTATATCATGAATCATGACATAGCCTCTCCCACTATTCGTGTTATCAACGAACAAGGGGAGAATGTGGGCATTTTATCAAAAGATGAAGCGCTCCAGTTGGCGGTACAACAGGGTCTGGACTTGATCCAAATCAACGCACAGGTAGATCCCCCTATCGCAAAAATAATCAGTTTTGACAAGTTTCGCTACCAACAAGAAAAAGAAGAGAAGCGCCAATTGGCACAGCATCGTTCGGTGGCAGAAATGAAGCAGGTACGTATTTCAGTCCGTGCCGCAGAAAATGATTTAAAAATCAAAGCTGCAAAGATAGATGAGTTTTTATCGAAAGGGCACAAAGTTGAAATCATGCTTGCACTCCGCGGACGTGAAAAATACAACCGCGAGTGGATTGCTCTGCGCCTTGAACAATTTCTGGCAATGATTGCCACCGATTACAAAATCACCTCACCCCAAAAACAAGGTGGAAGAGGCATTACGATACAAATAGCAAACAAATAAACACCCGTATGAAAAAATCAGTCACTACACGTTTCCGTGTTACCAAAAACGGCAAAGGCATTCAGCGCAAAATGGCGCAGTGCCATTTCCGCGCAAAAAAGAGTGGCGTTCAGCAGATGCGCAAAGGCCGTCCGTTGCAATCAAGCAAGAGTCTGGTACGCCATATCGTCTCCAAACAGGGAGAGCTATAAGACCAGTTCAAAGTTGAAAGTTATAAAGAAATTTTTTAAGACCGACCGCTTTCAACTTTACAACATGATAACGTTATAACGAATATATTATGACTAGAGTTAAACGGGGTACTATCGCCCACAAAAAAAGAGAAAAAGTCCTCAAGAAAACGAAAGGATTCCGCTGGGGCAGAAAATCAAAAGAACGTGCCGCAAAAGAGGCGCTCTTGCATGCGCAATCCCGTATGTTCCGCGGCCGCAAAGAAAAGAAACGCGACTATCGCCGCGTTTGGCAGGTACGCATTGGTGCCGCTTCACGAATGGAAGGTGTTTCCTACAGTGCTTTTATCGCCGCCCTTAAAAAGCATAACATCACCTTGGATCGTAAAGTCTTGGCACAAATCGCCAACGACGCTCCCGATGTCTTTAAGGCGATTGTCCAACTGGCAATGCAATAAAAAATTTTCAAACTCATAAAAAACGCCCTCGTAGGGCGTTTTTTATATGAAGCAAAGTCATTGCACTACACTCTCTGTAAGGTCAGTAATAAATCACTCAATGGTTTTATATCACCATCATGCGTTGCAATTGTTAGTTTTAAAAAAGTAGTAAATGATAACGGAATGATGTATGTCAGATCACCACTGCGCCCCAAAAAAACCGGCAACGTATCAGAAAGATGCAAAATAGGACGAGCTTCCACTCCCGTATAAGCAATGCCGCTATGAGCATCCACGCCATCAACCAGCCACTGATTTATATCTGGATCCCAATAGTATGTCACCGGATTTCCTGCCGCGTCAGTATCCGTAATGCGCGCCGCAACACTGTAGGATATCGTTATGATATTCCCCTGTCCCTGCCCTGATGTTTGCTGTAACACCATCGTTTCTGGTGTTGTACTTGCACTCACCACTGTCCATTGAGTATTTTTAATAAAAGAAACCCTCCAATCATTTTCAACAATACGATTATCATTATATGATTGATGATTGACTGGTTTTTGCACTAAAGCAATGGCCGCCACACGACTTGTCGAGGAAGCAGTTATATGAAGCGCAGAGGCATACCACCATGCCCCACCACCTGCCAACAACATCGTTCCAAAAAAAATATAGAAAAATAACCAAGAAGATTTTTGGGGATGGTTCTGGAAATGATTCATAGGTAATATATTTACTTCCCCGTGCCCTCATCTAAGGTGGGATCACTCGTTCCTCGGTATGAGGCAGGAATTTCACGCGTCTCAGCGGATTTCTCGCTTACCGTGTGTGATGCCGGTGCCACAGACGGCCGCCCCATAGTACCATGTCCCATAGGGGAACGCTTGGTGCCGGATCGACGAACTTTTTTAACATCATGCGTACGGTGCATCAAAAAATCATATGCCTGTTTGAGCACCTTGCGGTTTTCATTATTCTTCACGCCTCCAAAAATTTTGGACGCCTCGCGATATGTAAACCAACAATAGCCTTCAAAATTCGGTTCGATGCGTACATGCTTTTTGGTCGTTTCTGCAAGATAAAAAATGACCGTCTTAAATACTTTCTGGTTATTTTTCACAAACGTCCAATTTTCATACGCCTTGAAATAATCCACGAATCTGATATCGCTGCGCGAAATCCCCGTCTCCTCGCGCGTTTCCCGCAATGCCGCCGCAAAGCTCCGCTCTTCTCCTTCTATTTTTCCCCGCGGAAATGTCCAATGCTCATGTCCATGAAACAACACCAAAAAATTAGGGCCTTCAGGGGTCCGTCGGAATATAATAATACCTGAGGAAATCTCACGTCGCTGACTTTTAGTTGGCGGCGCACTGTTCCGCTTAACAAACGGGACAGGCGGTGTTTGATGTCCCTCAGGTGAAGCTGGTTTTGAGGCTTCACGGGGAGTCATAACGATAATGAACTCAGTATAGCACGGACATAGAGTATGTCCAACGCACCTCCTTTGAGGTACGCATAGTGCCTACTCCTTACACAAAAGTAACATCCCCAGCTTCAGTCACATCAATGGTCACCGATCCACCCCGATCAAGAGTTCCTTCAAGAATTTTTTTGGAAAGCGGCGCCTTGATATAATCATCAATCGCCTTGCGCAACGGTCGCGCACCTGAAGCAGGGTCATACCCCTTCTGAGCAATAAGATGCACTACCGCGGGAGTAATGGTTGTACTAATCCCTTGGTCCTCCAAAGTTCGCACCAACGCTTGCACATTAAGTGCCGCAATCTGTTCCACGTCAGAAGGAGACAGTGGTTTAAAAATAACAATGTCAGAAAAACGATTAATCAACTCCGGCTTGAAATACTGTGTCAATCTCTTTTTAAATTCATCCGCAAACGACGCACTAGTATTCCCGGCTAAAATCTGCTCCTGAATAAAAACGGAATTCGCATTGGATGTTGCAATAATAATAGTATTTTTAAAATCAATAACACGTCCTTGGCTGTCAGTGAGTCGTCCATCATCAAACACCTGTAAAAACAAATTTAATAAATCAGGGTGCGCCTTTTCAAATTCATCCAAAAGAATGAGGCTATAGGGTTGCGCCATAATTGTTTCAGTCAACGCGCCGGCAACCGCTCCGTCCCGCGCTCCGATAAATCGCGCGATAGATTCTTTGTCTTGATACTCAGACATATCAAACCGTACCATAAACTTTTCTCCCCCAAAATGAATGATAGCCAACAATTTGGAAAGTTCTGTTTTTCCCACACCGGTTGGACCCGCAAAAAGAAAAGTCGCAATAGGCCCACCCGTCCGCGCCAACCCGCTCCGATATGCACGCAACGCCTGTGCCACCGCGCCCACCGCCTCATCCTGATCAATAAATGATTGGTGAATAGTATCTTCCAAATGCAAAAGCTCATCAGCTTCTTGACGCGAAGTTCGATGCATTGGCACGTGCACTTTTTGTTCCACTACTGCCTCCACATCAGTGCCGCGCACTGCCTTCTCTCCCTGCTGTGTTGCTTTCATCATCGCTTCTTGCAAAAGATCTTCTGCACTCGAGGGAAGCGGTTTGGCGTGCAGATACTTAGCCGCCAACGCCACCGCCCGCTGTATCGCCGTATAATACACCGTCACATGATATTTTTTCTCCAACACAAGCGCGTCATAAGAAAGAAGGGTGCACGCATCCGCCGACGAAATTTCTTCCACGCGAATAGTTTCAAACATACCCGAAAAAAGCGAATTTGATTCCACATACAAAGCAAATTCTTTGGGATAGGTAGATCCGATAACAGGAAACACTCCCTCCTTCATGAGCGGCAGGAGCTGATCCGCCAGCGAAGTACCCTCACTTTCCTGCACGGTTTTTGCCAACAAGTGAATATGAGGAATGTAAAGAATAATATTTCCCGCATGCGTAATTTCATTAACCACGCGCGCCAGCCGCTCCGATAAAACGTCGCCACTCGCGCCGGAAAGTAAATCAGGAAGAGATAGCTCAACAAGACGGCGATCAAAGAGCGCCCCAGGAACCGCATCGGAAATAATATTGTATGCAAGATGAAATACGACTGATTTTTTCCCGACGCCATCCGCTCCTACCAATAACGCATTACCGTGCACGGGTTTGGTAAGAATAGTCACCAATTGATCATAGACATCATGATGACCAATCAAAAATCCCCCCTCTCCCGCACGAGCCTCGTCAGTGATATCTCGTGAAAAAAGATCCAAGACTGGCGTTGGACGTGAGGTGTGCGTGCGATTAACCCGATGCGTGTGCACGGGCTTCCCGCCCTGCGCAAAACCTCCCAGCGTGAGTGGCACATGCCGACGCGTTGCATACGCGCTAAACGCAATGGCGCCATCAAGATCATCGGGCGTAATAGAAAATAAATCAAAAATTTTACGAATAGGCGGAAGGGGCGTGTGTGCCAGAGCCGAAAAAATATTTTCAAGATCAATATACTTTTTATCCTGCTGTGCCGCCTGCAGTGCCGCATACGCGCTCATACGCTTGAGCATTTCTATGAGCACCGCAGAAGAAAGAGAAGGAGCCACGGTAGAAGAAACGGCAATTTCTTTTTCTAACGCCTGGCGAAAATCAACAAAAGAAATTTCAAGGCGACGAAACGTCTCAGCAAACACCCCTCGATCAAGGAGTGCCGCCATCAAAAGCAACTCCAACGATCCTCCTTCAGCCTCAATATGTTCCATCACCGCTACCATCTGCCGTAGTATCGGCCGACGAAGACAAAGTCCCACATTGTTATGCGGCACGCGTCCATTAAGAAGCTGCGGCACGCTATAGTGCGCCGAACGAAAATGCAGAAGATAATCCCCCAGCATTAAAGAAAGCAAAATACCCGCCCAAATCAACCGCATAACCCCCGACATAAGCAGTGCGGCAATACAGCCAATAAGAATAATAACCGCAACATACGAGCACACACGAACAAACGAACGCGCCCACGAATTCATTGTAAAAATTCGCCGAGAAAATGTCAGTGATGAAAGAAATTCTTGCGGATGAGAGAGTGATAATAATGTCATATACGTTATCCAATAATAATGCGATAGATGCCGTATGCCGGAATGGCCGCCCACGCCGCAAATACCACAACTCCACTTAAACCAATGAACGCGTACACTAATCCCCCAAACAACAACGTAAGCGCTCGGTACACAAAGCCGATAACGTAGCCAACAATGTTGTACTCCTGATATAATGGTTTAAACAAAAAATGCGCATTTGCTCTGAGCGCAAATTTTCTCTCAAGCCGCCGAAAAAGAGATCGCACCATATCGTACACGACAAAAAAACCGCCGGCATACCATCGCCGGAAAAACATGATAATCCTGAAATAGAGCGTTTTTATCAAATATATCGTCACGTCACGCATATGTATGAATATGGTACAGTGTACCAAATAACAGCTCTTAGTGCTACTCGCAACTATCCCCTATCTCAATTTTTACGATCGTAAAAATTGAGATAGGGGCACACACAAATCCATCATTTTATTTCATAAAAAGTGCCATTTAAAGTATTGCTCAAAGCACCATTCAAAGCGCTGTTTCATTCATAGAAAAAACCCCCGGCATGATGCCGAGGGCCTTTTCCCAAAAACAATAATGGTTATTGAGTCTGTTGCTGCTGAGTTTCCTGTCCCTCAACAGAAGTTTCGGAAGCCGGAGCTTCGGGAGAGACAACACCTTCCTCCTTTTTTTCTTCTTCAGGATTCTGCACGGGCGGAACCTGTGGATTCTGGTTGTCAGTTCCCACGGTCTGATTTTGTGTGTCCATAATAGAAATATATTAAAGACGGCTTACGACTATTCACCTTTATGTTTCTGCGGGTACCATATCACACACAGAAACATGTTGCAAGAAAAATTATCATGACTGCGCCGCAAAACCGCGATTCGACACGCACAGCAGCGCCAATATACGATCCTCACAAATTCGGTTCCCGAATTCCGTTTAAGAATTAAGATTTATTTATAAAATTACAAAATTTAAAAATTTAAAATTCTCCTTTCTCCAGTTACTAATTACTGGTTACCAGTTACTATTGTACCTTATTCAGATACTCATATATATTCAGTACTGCCTTTACCCCGTCACCCATCGCCGTATTAATTTGATGATACAACGCATCAGTACCGTCTCCGGCGGCCCATATGCCCGGACATGACGTCTGTTGCGTCTTATGGTCAACGACAATCTGTTTCCGCTCATTGAGCGTTACCACATCCTGCACCAAACTCGTATTAGGAATGTAGCCAATCTCAACAAACGCGCCACTCACCGGCAAGAAACCCGTTTCACCGGTCTGTGTATTTTTCCATGCAATACTTTCCAAAAACTGGCTTCCGGCAAATGATTCCGGCGCCGTGTGCATCAGTATCTGCACTTTGGATTCTTTGGCAATACGTTCTTGATATACCGGATCACCCTTCAACACATCCGATCTGTTTAAGACATAAATCTTTGTCGCATAAGGAAGCAAATCAATGACCGCCTCAAGCCCGCTGTTACCGCCGCCAATCACCGCAGCTTCTTTGCCCTTCATTAAAGGCGCGTCGCAAATAGAGCAATAAAAAACACCCTTGCCCTCAAATTGCGCTTCACCGGGAACATCCAATTTGCGATAACTACTGCCCACCGTGACCAGTACCGTGTGAGTCTCGTATGTTTTTCCAGCCTGATCAGTGACCACAAATCCCTGTGGCGTTTTTTGTATCGCCTGCGCCAATGCCCCCGTGACCACATCAATATGATCCTGCGTCCGCAGATGTTTTTCAAGCGTCTGCGCAAAATCAAAACCACTGATTTTTTCAAACCCCACAAAATTTTCTATGAGTGCCGAGTTAATCGATTGCCCGCCAAATGTATCAGTAAGCAACAGCGTCTTTATGCGCTTCCGCGACGCATAAATACCCGCACCAACGCCTGCCGGCCCTCCGCCGATAATAATAAGATCGTACATATAAGTTTTAGTAATAAGAAGAAAAATCCCAAATTACAAATTCCAAATCGCAAATAAATTCAAAATATCAAATTCGAAATGGATTCATTTCGGTCATTTGTTTTTTAGTATTTCGATACTATTTGATATTTGATGCTTGGTATTTGGAATTTTAAAAAATTAATTGGAAATTGCGTACCCTCCATAGCTTTCTTAAGCGAAGGAAAGAAAACTGAAAATTATTTCCTACTCCTTCTGTGCTCCTGCGTTCTTCCCCACATTAATCCCTCGCAATATATACAAAAGCACGGCGATAATCACCGCAGAGATAGTTGCAAACGGTATCAATCCAATACCCACCAAGACACCGATAGCGGCAGTCACCCAAATAACGGCGGCAGTCGTGAGGCCATGCACGCGGGATTCATGCTTCATAATAATGCCCGCTCCCAAAAATCCGATACCCACCACAATATTAGCGATCACTCCCAAAAATCCGCTATTGCGCGCAATCACGTCAGCTAAGTTACCCGTTGAAACACTCACAATATAAGGAAGTTCTAACGCCACCATAGAAAAAAGCGCCGCACCTCCCGATACCAACATAGCGGTTCGGATACCCGCCTCCTTACCAATTAATTCACGCTCAAAGCCCACCAGCACGCCCAACACGAGCGCCGCCACAAGCCTTATAATCATGTCTTCAAGAGAAAGCATAAGCAAGTTTTAATTTTGAATTTCGAATTTTGAATGAAATCAAATGTAAAAATTTTTCGAAATTTAAACCTCAAAATTCATACATTCTTCCGATATACTTATTTATCGGAAGCGAGCGCTTCATCAATGGCCGCTCGGTCAAAGCCCACGATAATCGTGTTATTGATATCCAGCACCGGCACGCCCATTTGGCCTGATTTACGAATCATGTCCGCCGCCGCCTGATCATCTTCCTGCACATTAATATCCTTAAACGGCACGCCTTTTTGCGTGAGATATTCCTTTGCCATTTTGCAGTACGGACAAAACGTTGTTGAGTATACGGTAATCATAGTAGTTATAAAGTTTAAAGTTATAAAGTAAAAAGTAATTAGTAACTGAAAAAAATTTTCAATGACCAATTTCCAATAAATTATACAATTGATCAATTTTAAAATTTATTGATCATTGGAAATTGATAACTGATAATCGTATGCCCTCCGCTGTCTTTTGATTTTAAAAAACACATTCTCATAATTAAATACTATTATATTATTGCGCAGTGCTTGTAGAAGAAGATGCGGCGTTCAGTTGTGCATCAATACTAGCGCTCAGCGATGAAAAGTCAAATGGATTGGCAATCCGCGTGCCGTTTATAAACAATGCAGGCGTTGACACGCCTTCCGGCATGGCCTGTTGGGCATCAGCAAGATTCATAGCAAGTTCATCGGCATGGGTATGAGCATCAAAGCACGACGTGAACGTTGGCATGGTAAGTCCAATATTTTGTGCCGTCTGCAAGAAAAAGTCTCGCGTCAAATTTCCGCTATTCTCATTATTCTTTCCCGCTTTCACCTCAGCCTGTTCGGCGGTATAAATAGCATCATGCATCTGCACAAACTTTCCCTGGTCATTTGCGCACAAAGCCGCCACCCCTGCATCCCGCGATTCCTCTGATCCGGTCTTATAACTATCAATGAATGTCAAAATTTTTACCGCCACCTTCACCTTGCCGGTGTTCACATACGTTTGGCGTAACTGCGGTTCAATTTGTGTAAAAAACGCTCCACATGCCGAACACTGAAAATCAAGAAATTCTGTCAGGGTGACCGGCGCCGAAGGATTGCCAATAATGGGCGCGTTGGCGATAGGAATAGCGCCGCCATTCCCCAATGACGCCGTTCCCAAGGTGCCTGGTAATGAAGTTTTGCTTAATAACACCGCCCCAACAATAATGCCGACAGCAATTAAAACACTAACCGCAATAATGATTTCACTTGACCCAAAGCCTGCAAATGAGTAATGTTTTTTATACATATATGCGCTATACTGACAATGATAATAGTTCTTAGTATACATGCTCATCAAGATAAAACAACTTACCCTCGTTGCAGGAGATATTGTCACGCTGTACCTCAGTTTATTAATCACTCTCATCTTCCGCTACGGCCTTATCTTTAGCAGATATATCCACGATCACTTGGGGCCTTTTTCAATTGTTTTTGCCTGTTGGATAATTATCTTCTACATCGCCGGCCTCTACGATGTCAAAAACCTCAAAAACACCCTTTCGTTCCTGCGACAATTTATGATTGCCATTTTTGCCGGCACCATCACCGCCATCTCAATGTTTTATGCCGTCAAATATTTCAGCATTTCTCCAAAAACAAACCTCGCCATTTTTGTTATTATCTTCTTTTTTATCGGCGCTATTTGGCGATTCTCATTTAACACATTCATCAAAACTCCCCAACGCGCCACCCTCATCATCGGCGATGATCCGGAGCTACAAGAACTTGCAACATTCATCACTCATAATCCGCAAGCAGGCTACCACATCACTGCCCACCTCACGATACACGATGCCTCCCACCAAGACATCACCACCATCATAGAAAAAAACAACATTGATACCATTATCATACAACAGCACGCCCCGCTCACCTCGTCGGCTCATATATACGAACGCATTGCCCAACGCGTTGACGTTATGGATAGCATCGAAGCCTATGAACTTTTTTTCAAAAAGCTTCCCCTCGCACAGATCGAAACCTCTTGGATTATGACCCATCTCTCCCGCCATTCCTCAGCCTACGAAATTATCAAGCGCCCCATCGAAGGATTTTTAGCCCTCATACTTACCATCATACTATCTCCGCTCCTCATACTCATTTATCTTCTCGTTATACTCACCTCGCGCGGTGGCGGCATATATAAGCAACTACGCGTCGGCAAACAAGAAAAAACATTTTTCATCTATAAATTTCGCACGATGATTGCCAACGCTGAAACAAGTGGCGCGCAATGGGCACAACACAAAGATCCGCGCATCACGCCACTAGGAACGTTTTTACGCTTCTCACACATAGACGAACTGCCTCAACTGATTAACGTCATCAGAGGCGATCTTTCTTTTATCGGCCCTCGCCCCGAACGTCCCGAATTTGTTAAGGAATTAAGTGAAAAAATCCCCTACTACACTCTCCGCCACATCATCAAGCCCGGCATTACCGGCTGGGCACAGATCAACTACCGCTACGGCTCCTCCGTGCAAGATGCCTATGCCAAACTCCAATATGATATGTACTACGTCAAAGAACGCTCTTTTATCTTTGATGTACTCACCATCCTCAAAACGATAAAAATGTTTTTATTCAATTACGCATAAAATGAAATAAGGAGTACGTAGTAAGAAATAAGGAAGACATGAAATACTAACTTCTTCCATACTACATATTCCTTATGACGTACATCCAAACCAAGATTTATTTATAAAATTCAAAAATTAAAAATTAAAAATTTACTACCACCCATATGCACAACGAAACACAAAAAACATTTTCATACCTGTGGCTTAAATTCAAAAGTGGCGTCAGCGTCAGCATCACCATTGTATTCATTTACCTTATCGTAAAATTTGTCATACAAAATGTGTTAGCGCCCACCAGCTTCATCAGCCAAAACATTCTTGTACAACTCATCATTGCCGTTGCACTCATTATTATTTTTGGCATCATTGTCGATAAACTCAAAAAGAAACGATCATGGCTCTTATCATTTCTTCCCACATCCGTACTAGAACGCAAAGAGGTTCGATTCTGGGACGGCGACAAGTATATTAAAGGTATTCTCACCGGCTTTCGCATGAACACGCGCAACGGCGAGGAAATAAAGTTGGGAGAAATTTCTTTGGCAAACGGTGGGCCCACTAGTGTGGGACTTATTCCTATGTACGAAGTTCCCGAAAATGAATTGGAATATACCGGCCGTACGTTTAAAGACGCCATCATTGAAACCATAACCCTTGGTGCCGCCGGTAAAAAGAAGAATAGTATTCTCCCTGAATAAAAAGTGTCTGTAAAAAACAGACTTCAAAAAGCCCCTGTGGTTTTACCACAGGGGCTTTTATATCCCGCAACCATCTTCTTTATTGGCACCGCGTAGCGAGTAAAATGCAAAAGTGAAACTTTTAAATTTCCGAGCACACAAGCCAAGAAGGAGTGTTTATCACCCCTTCATTAGAAGCCAAAGAGATGGCTGAAAAATTGTCCGATTTGTCTAAAGGGTGCAAAGAAACCAAAATTATTTTGCGGAGCACCGCCCGATGCATGAGATGTTTGATCCACCAGCGTTGATGCGGTTACTGCCGTGCCTTGCACGACTCCTTGCACCACAACCCGATCACCAACCTGCACGTTTGAAAGAGTACTTACGGCATTGCCCATAACCACTTTTGCATTTGATGTATCAATAGTGTAGCGAATACCGGTAGTCGTTCCCACCACAACACTCGATCCATTCATACTCACCACACTTCCTGCCACCACCGGCTCACCAGTACCCACAATGGGAGTGGAGGTGCCATGCATCCCATAGATGCCAACTCCCCGTCCGGGCATCTGCCCATCACGAATTACCGTCGCAACAATTGACGTGCCTTGCAGAGTGCCTTGCACCATAACCCTATCTCCCGTGGCAATGGATGCCACCGTGCTTGTTGCTCCATCTTTTATAACCTGCGCGGTACTCGCGTCAACACTGAATACCGTTGGATTTGCCTGCGGTACTGGCGTGTTTGCCACCCCTCTTGAAGGAAATCCTTGTGTTCGGGTAACCGTCAAAGTGGTGCCACTAATAGAGGTAACAGTTCCCACAACTGCTGGTCGAGCGCCTGACCCTGGTGCTCCACGGTGCATACCGCCTACCTCATGTACTGGTTGATTCACCGTTGCGGCAGACACTGAAAGCGTCATTCCCAAACCAATCACCGCCCCCAGAGCCACCATGACAAAAAAATATTTTTTCATAAACATATTCATACAATGTTACTCATAATGTGATCGAGACAAATCATCTCAATACACTAGTAATACGTACCGAGCTACAAAAAAGGTGCGTTCGCACCTTTTGCTATTTTATGTACCATTCTTAAAAATGGTCATTCCGAACGTCTCACGAAGAATCTGTATTGAGATGCTTCGCCTTCGGCTCAGCATGACAAACAAAGGTTGCCATCCCAAGTATAAAACCCCCTCTGTCATCCTGATCCGCCCAGGGCGGAGAAGGATCTCATACCATCTTACACAATAGATTCTTCACCTTTGGTTCAGCATGACAAATTACCAATTACTAGTTACCGATTACCATATATCCTCCATTCAAAATTCAATCCGCCAATTTATTGAAAATTCTATAATTATAAAATTGATTGGAAATTGAAAATTAATTATCTCTTACTAATTACCCCTCCTCCGCTTAAGCTATGGAGGACACGCAATTACTGATTACTGTTTTTTAATCCCTCCTTTCAATCGAAATTCAAAATTCAAAATTGTCTCACTGACTACCAATCTCTCTCCTCCTCAAAATCTCCTTCATCTTACCCCACCCCTCACTCAAGCTCTCCTCCCGTAAAACTAAGAGAAGTCCAAAGTAAGTTATAAGTCCCGCCCCCACAATCGCATACACATTCATATTTATTTCACGTAGTATCACCAGCACCACCGCCATCCCTGCCGATGCGGCAACAATCTTGCCAATCTGGTGCCACACGCGAAAATGAAACTCCCGGCGCATCACCCGCATCAAATACACCGTAATAATAATCTGATTGATAACCGTCGAAAGCGCCGCTCCATCAATACCCAAAAAAGGAATCAAAAGAAGATTAAATGCAAAATTTCCCACCACGCCCAAAATGACATACGTAAATAATTTTCGTTCTTGGTTGAGTGCAAAAACGGCATTGCCAAACATCGCCGACAAAAACACCGGCAAAAACGTTAAGCTTAAAATACGAAATGCCGCCACGCCATACAAATACTGCGCGCCATAAAGAATATGCACCACCTCCCAGGCCAACACCGCGCCCCCCACCGTCAATGGCACCGCCAGCATGGTAAGCAGTGATAATCCTTTTTCCAAAATCGCCTTCATGCGGTCCTTGTTATCCATAAGTCGCGCCATGGAAGGAAAGAACGCGATAGAAATCAATCCGGGAATCAAATAAATCATCTGAATCACCCGCTGTGCCGCCCCATAGTATCCCACATCCTGTATGCTCCCAAACCACCCCACCATCACCGTATCAGTATTAAGCATAATTACTCCCATCACCGCCACCATACCAAACGGCCAACTGGCCATAAATATTTTTTTTACCAATCTCTTGTCAAACGAGCGATACGCATTGCGCACGTACGCGCGAAATGGATAAAATGCCGTCAAAAATCCGATAAACGTACCGGCAATATATCCCCAAATAAGCGCCTCGGCAGTCCTGGCAATCATCAGTGCCGCAAAACCAAAAATAACAATGGATATATTAGTCACCATCTGTACCATGGACTCCACCTGCATCCGCTCCCATGCCCGCGATAACGTCGCTCCAAAATCCCGCAACCCATCAATGCCCAACATAATGACCACCAAGGGAATGAGCTCAAGCACCTCCCCTTGTTTAATAAAGAGCGGTGTCGCTCCCAACACAAATACCATAATCGCCACAAACATCAACACCTTAATCACCAATGCCGTGGCAAAGTATCGTTCTTGTACCGATAGATCTCTGCTGGACTCACGAGTAATAACTGCGTTAATGCCAAAGTCCATAAACACCGTAAAGAGCGCCGCCAAACTGGTCACATACGAAAACGTACCCCACTCGGACACCCCCATCACCCGAGCGGCATAGATAATAATCACCAGCTTAATAAGCCGCGAAAAAATCTGACCGATAAACAGCCAGAAGGTGTTTTTTACGATAGTCTGCTTAACCGTCGTGTTATGAAATAAGAAAGATTTTACGCGCCGTATCATATATGCTCCGCCAAAACAATATCCTGCATCATAGCACAAACCGGGCAAATTTCGAATTTTGAATTCTGAATTTTGAAACGAAAAATGGATGCGATGTCTTATTTGAAATTCGAAATTATCCCACCAGTTACCAATTACTGCTTACCAGTTACTGATTACTACTCTCTCCTCCTTAATACTTCCTCCTGAGACATTAGTCATTATCTTTTAGTCATTGTATACTTATCCCCATGTCCCGTATCCTCATCATCGTTACCAAAGGAGAAATCGGCGGCGCGCAAACGGTAGTCGCTTCCCTTGCCCGTGGCCTCAAAGAGGCCGGCTTTGACGTTGTTGTTGGTTGTGGTGCCGACACCGGATCATTTCTTGAAGAAGAACTTAAAAAATCACTCATTCCCGTTGTCTCATTTAAAAAATTAACTCGTTCCCACAACCCCTTCTCTTTTATTGCCTTCATCGCCGAACTCCGCACTTTTCTCAAAAAGAATCATTTTGACGTGGTGCATTTCAACAGCACCAACACGCTCTTTGGCGCCATCGCCGCCAAACTCGTTCGTCCCGCGCCCAAAACCGTATTCACCTTCCATGGACTTTCATTTTTAGACCCTAATCACGATGGCAATGCATTCGTCAAAATTGCCTACTGGATTGCCTTTAAAATACTCATCTGGTTTGTGGATGTCCCCGTGTTTGTGAGTAAAAATAATCTCAACTATACCCGCGAAATCCGTATTACCGCACGAGGCGTTGTTGTCTACAACGGCACTTCGCACCAATTTATAGACGGCCAAGAAGCACGTGCTACCCTAGAAGGCTACGCTCATACGCCACTGCAAGACGCCCTCCTCATCGGCTCCATCGGCCGTCTTGCATACCCTAAAAACTACGAATTTTTTATGCTCGCGGCAAAAGATTTGCACCAAAAATTCCCCGCCGCCCGATTTATCATTATCGGCGATGGCCCCGACCGCGCCACCTACGAGCATGTAATCGCTTCATTGGACATCGCCTCCATCGTCATTCTTGCCGGCGAAATTCCCCATGCGGAAAATTATTTACAAGCCTTTGATATCTTCACCCTTACCTCGCTCTACGAAGGCGCACCCATGACACTCATTGAGGCATTGTGCGCCGGCATTACTACCCTCTCTCCCCGCGTCGGCGGGATTAGCGAAATAATGGCCGACGACAACACGCAACTCTTTGATTCACAGAATATGGCGCAATATGAAGAAAAAATGACTACCCTCATAACCAACACCACCCTGCGAATGCAGAAAGCAGTCTGGAACCAAGAACGCTCACACAAATTTTCCACCGAAAATATGGTTCAAAGCTATATCAAGATATATGGAAAGTAATGTATTTGTAATAAATTTTTAATTGAAAATTCTATAATGATAAAATTAATTGGAAATTGAAAATTAATTATCTCTTACTAATTACCAATTGTTAATTACTTCACCTTCATGCCTTCCGTCTCCATCATTCTTCCCACATACAACGGTTCACGATTCATTACGCAGGCAATCGACAGCGTGCAAAAACAAACATTCCCCGATTGGGAACTTATTGTTATTGACGACGGCTCGACCGATGACACCGCGCACATCATACAAACATACGCACAAAACGACCCGCGCATCACCCTGATGAGGCAGGCAAATGCCGGTCAGGGCGCGGCACGCAAAAACGGCATTACCCGCGCACAGGGCGCATACATCGCACTCATCGACGATGATGACGTGTGGCAAAACCCGCTTAAGCTTGAAAACCAAATGGCATTTTTCTTCAAACATTCCGACCACGTGCTGGTTGGATCTGCAAAAACGGAACTCATAAACGAAGCGGGAGAGAACATCACCTGGTACAAAAATCCCCAAAGCGATGAAAATATCCGCAATCACATGCTTCTTAAAAACTGCTTCATTACCTCATCAGCTATATTTTCAAAAACCGCATACGAAGCGATTGGCGGCTTTTCGAACATGCGCCTTTCGGAAGACTACGAACTTTGGCTCCGCATGGGGAAAGAAGGAAAACTAGCAAACATAGAACACGCCGACGTGGCATACCGTATACGGCACTCATCAAGTAGCGCATCCCGCCGCCTCAAGCTCTGTGCCAACACACTCTCCCTTATTATTCAACATAAAAATGACTACCCACATTTTCTACGAGCATACATCAAGGGCCTACTGCGCTTCCCCTATTATCTTATCAATAAATCATGACCCTTTCATTCCAACGTTCTTGAGAACGTTGGAATGAAAATAAAACACACATCATAAGAT